>DYEN01000033.1 GCA_020725705.1 Anaerolinea sp. | reverse complement strand
GGCGAGCAGGCGCAGCGGCGGAAGCTGCGCCGCCCGCAGGCGGCCCTGCGCCGCGAACACGCCCAACCCGATCAGCACGCCGAGGTAAATTCCGGTGCAGCGCGCGCAGAGCGGCAGAGGCTGGTCGTGCACGTGGAACGATCGCTCGGCGATGCGGTGACAGACGGCGTAGCCGATGGCGCTCGCTTTGCCCGGTAGGCCGGGGGGCGTGAGCGCCAGCCACACCAGCGCGATAGCCGCTGTGATCAGCACCAGCGCGCCCGACAGCAGGCGCGGGTAGGCTGCGGGCAGGCGGTGATCAGGCGGGCTTGAGGTGGTTTTGGACGGCATAGCTCCGGTGGTGGCAGCGGTCAGGGGAGCGGGGCAACGCATCGCCCGGATCCCGCACCGCGCGTGTTATAATGCCAGCCAAGCGTAGCGTACATGCCGGGTCAAGGCAAGCTGGAGCGGGAGAGCAGCCATGCAATTCCTGATCACGGGCGGGGCGGGGTTCATTGGGCACGCGCTGGCCCGGCGCCTGGTCGAGCTGGGGCACAGCGTGCGTGTGGTGGACGATCTCAGCGCGGGTGATCCGGCGCGCCTGCCGGAAGACGTGATCTTCGCGCGCGGGGATGTCAACGATGTGCCGCGCTTGTGGACGCTGTTGCAGGGCGTGGACTGCGTCTATCACCTCGCGGCCCGCGTCAGCGTGCCCGAAAGCGTCCGCTACCCGCGCGAGTACAACACCGTCAACGTCGGCGGAACGGTCAGCGTGCTGGAAGCCATGCGCGATGTCGGCGTCAAGCGGCTGGTCTTCGCCTCGTCCGGCGCGATCTACGGCGAGCAGGCACAGCAGCCGCTGCACGAGGCACTCCCGCCCGACCCGCGCTCGCCATACGCCGTGAGCAAGCTGGCCGCGGAACACTACATCCATACCATCGGGCGGCTGTGGCAGGTCGAGACGGTCAGCCTGCGCATCTTCAACGCTTACGGCCCGCTCCAACAGCTTCCCACCGCGCACCCGCCGGTCATCCCGCAGTTCATCCGCCAGGCGTTGGGCGGCGGATCGCTCGTGTTGCACAACAACGGCGCGCAAACACGCGATTTTGTCTACCTGGACGATGTGGTCTCGGCGCTGGTCGCGGCGGCAACCGCACCCGATGTCGACCGGCGCATCATCAACGTGGGCAGCGGCGTGGAGACCAGCATCCGCGAGCTGGCGCTGGCGGTGGGCGAGGTCACCGGGCGGGATGTGCATCTACTGAACGTGGGCGCTGAGAGCGGCGGCGTCAGCCGGATGTGCGCCGATCTCACGCTGGCACGCGCGCTACTCGGTTACGAGCCAAAGGTCTTCCTGCGCGAGGGTTTGCAGCGCATGGTCGAACAGGACGTGCGTTTTAGCCGGCTGGCCTCGCGGGAGGTGTGACGGATATGCTTCGAATGAATCGTCGCAGTGTGTGGTTGGTGATGTTCGTGGCGGCGGTGCTGCTCGCGCCCACAGCAGGGACGCTAGCGCAGGGCGGGCCGGATTTCGCCGCGGCCATCGACACGGAAGATGTGATGGTGCATGTGCGCGCGCTGTCGGTGGCGATCGGCGCGCGTCCGCTGGGCAGCCAGGCCGAAGCCCGCGCTGCGGATTACGTCGCCGCCACCCTGCGCGACTGGGGCTACACGGTCGAGGTTCAAACGTTTGAGACACGGCCCGCAGGGGGTGGTGAGCGCGTGCTCTCGCGCAACGTGATTGCGACCCGACCCGGCAGCGATCGGCTGGTGATCGCCGGGGCGCACCTGGACTCGGTCGAGGCCGGGACCGGCGCGGGCGACAATGCATCCGGGGTGGCGGCGCTGCTCGGCGCGGCGAAGGCGCTGCGCGACGTGGAACTGGCTCATACACTCGTCTTTGTTGCCTTCGGCGCAGAGGAACGCGGCGATCCCAGCGGCGCTCAGGTGTACGTCGATCAGCTGGGTGCGCGGGCGGCGGATGTGATCGCCATGCTGAACATCGACTCGGTGGGGGTCGGTGACACGCTGTACGTCTACGCCGGGGCGCCGGTGTCGTGGCCGAACGGGCAGGATGCCGCGCCGGAGATCGGGAATGGGCCGGTCTGGGTGCGTGATCTGGCGCTCGACCTGGCCGCCGGGCTGGGGTTGCCCTTCCAGACCAGCCCGGCGGAGACCTGGGGCGGCTACACCGGCGACTGGAGCGATCATTACCCCTTTGTCGAGGCGGGGATTCCGGTTGCCTATTTCGAGGCGTGGCGGTGGGACGGGGCGCCCAACCCGTGGTGGGGCCAGGAAACGGCGGACGGGGATGTGATGCACACCGCGGGCGACGTGTACGAGGCGGTCAAGCCGGCACAGGTCGAGCAGGTGGCGGAACTGGTCGCGGCAACGCTGGCCGCCATCGCCGGCGGCGCAGCCGGCCCACCCTAGAGCGCGTTGATTGACGGGCAGCGCCGGTGATGGGCGTTGCTCGCCGGGGGGCGGCTTGCACCGCCTCCGGCGTCGCCTGCTTGATACGGGATTTTTTATAAGTCATTGATTGTAAATGGGAGTCTCCTGAAATATAGTTATTAGAACAACGCTTGAGAATCCGGTCGGTCACGCTGGGCGGTCTGGCCGGCGCGATAAGGAGCATTTCATGAAGCACTGGTTGACACTCGTCACGGCTCTGCTTGTTCTGGCTCTGGCCGGCCCGGCGCTGGCCCAGGGGGATGTAACTCCGATCGCCTATGGCGAGACGGTTCAGGGTGAGATCACCAACGCCCAGTTCGAGGTGCCCTATACCTTTACGGGGTCGGCGAACGAGATTGTGGTCGTCTACATGGTGGCCGACGGCAACGATGATTTTTACGAGCCAAGCATCATTTTACTGGATGCGGACAATTCGGTCCTGGCAAGTGCGGATGGCTGGTACGACGTAACCCTGATGGCCACCCTGCCCGACGACGGCGAGTACACTCTGCTTGCCAGTCGATATGGGGGCCGGACCGGGGACGGGGTCGGCGCCTATTCGCTCACGCTGGACGTCCTGAACACGATCGCCCTGGGCGAGACGCTGGAAGCGGAAATGACCAACGAAGACGCGGTTCGCTATGCCGTCGAGGTAACGGGCAGCTTCACGCTCGAGTTTGAGCGTGTCTCCGGCAATTTCGCTCCGGAGCTGACGATTAACATCATGGACGAGAACGGCGAGCTAAACCCGGTCGGCACGGTGCAGGGCAGCGCGCTGCGCAAGGTGGTTGTCACCATCGAGCCGGATTCGGACGGCGCGTCCAGCCTCTACGTGCTCCAGCTTCAAGAGGGTCCGTGGGACTGGAACTTCGAAACGGTCAGCGTGCAGTACCGGCTGACGGTCAGCCAGTAACGCGAGCGGACGATCCGGCACGTGGCGGGCGAGTCGATGCAGGCTCGCCCCTTTTTGTTTCGGCGGGGCGGGGTTTATACTAGGCGGCTGCGCGAGGCAGCAGTGAAGGGATCGTGATGGCCGACGAACAGCTGGCCGGCGCGCGGGCGCTCAACATGCGACAGTTGGCGCAGGCCGCCGGCATCGTGATGCTGGCGTTTGTCACCAGCGGGGTGCTTGGGATCGTGCGCCAGGCCGCGATCGGCGCGGCGTTTGGCGCGGATGTCGAGCTGGATGCGTTTGTCGCCGCTCAGCGCGTGCCGGAGACGCTCTTTGTGCTGGTGGCGGGGGGCGCGCTTGGATCGGCGTTCATTCCGGTGCTGGCGAGCTTCCTGGCTCTGGGCGACGCGGCGGGCGCCCGCCGCCTGACCGACGCGGTGATCACGCTGCTGGCGGCCGTCTCTGCGGTGCTGGCGCTGGCGGCGGGCATCTTCGCCGCGCCGATTGTGCGGCAGGTTCTGCTGCGCGGCGCCGATCCTGCGACGCAAACGCTGGCAATCGAGCTGATGCGGATCATGCTGCTGACCGTGATCATCTTCGCGATCAGCGGTCTGTTTATGGGGCTGCTCAACGCCCACCAGCACTTTCTCAGCCCTGCTCTGGCCCCCAGCGCCTACAACCTGGGCCTGATCTTCGGCGCGCTGGTGCTGGCACGCGGCGGCAAGGTGCACGGGCTGGCGTGGGGCGCGGTGATCGGCGCGGCGCTGCACCTGCTGGTGCAGGTGCCCGCGCTGGTACGCATCGGGTTTCGCTATCGCCCGCTGCCAAACTGGCGCGTGCCGGGCGTGGGCGAGGTGCTGCGGCTGATGGGTCCACGCGTGCTGGGGCTGGGCGTGGTGCAGGTCAGCTTCTGGGTGAACACGGCGCTGGCCTCGGGGATGTTGCCGGGCAGCGTGGCCGCACTGAACAACGCGTTCATCCTGATGTTCACCGTGATCGGCGTGCTGGGGCAAAGCGTCGGCACGGCGGTTTTCCCCACCCTGTCCACGCTCAGCGCCAAAAAGGATACCGGCGAGTTGCGCCGCACCCTGGCGCGGGCGCTCGGCAGCGTGTTGTTTCTCTCGATTCCCGCCGGGATCGGCCTGGCGGTGGTCAGCGAGCCGCTCGTCGCGCTGATCTATCAGCGCGGCGCCTGGACGGCGACCGATACCGCCGGGACGGCGTGGGCGCTGGCCTTCTTCAGCATCGGGCTGGCCGGGCACACAGTGCTCGAAATCCTGGTGCGCGCTTTCTACGCCTTGCACGATACCTGGACGCCGGTCAAAGTGGGCACGCTGACGATGCTGCTGAACATCGCCCTCGCGCTGGCGCTGATCCGCGTCTTTGGCTATCCCTCCAGTACCGATTTTGCGCGCGGGCCGATCGGCGGGCTGGCGCTGGCGATGTCAATCGCTACCGCCCTGGAAAGTGCCACGCTGTGGGTCATCCTGCGGCGGCGTGTCGGCGGGCTGGACGAGCGGCGCGTTTTGAACGGGGCCGCGCGCACGTTGTTGGCGTCCGGCGCGATGGCTCTGGTGGCGTGGGCGTTCCTGCAGGCAGGGGCGGGTTTGCACGTGCTGCTGCGAGTGGCGGGCGCGGTCGGGCTGGGCGTGGTGGCGTTCTGGAGCGCGGCGCTGCTGCTCGGCATCGACGAGGCCGAGGCCGTTCCCCGGCTGGCCCTGGCGCGTTTCCGGC
>DYEN01000438.1 GCA_020725705.1 Anaerolinea sp. | reverse complement strand
CGGATTCCCACTGGAAGCGCAGGTTGAACAGCTCTTCCTTAGCGTCATGGATCGCTTTGGCCAGCTCAGCGTCGGTCATGCTGCGGATTTCATTCGATCTGCGGGCCATCACGCCATCTCCTCGCCTGAGATCGGATCGATCCGCTTGACGAAGCGCGCGGAAATCGGCAGCTTGAAGGCGGCCAGGCGCAGCGCCTCGCGGGCGATCTCCTCATCCGTCCCGGCCATTTCAAACAGGATCAAGCCAGGGCGCACCACGGCCACGTAGTGATCGACCGAACCCTTACCTTTACCCATGCGGCTCTCAGCCGAGCGCTTGGTGACGGGCTTGTCCGGGAACACGCGGATCCAGACGCGCCCACGGCGCTTGATGTGACGCATGATCGCGCGGCGGGCCGACTCAATCTGGCGGCTGGTGATCCACGCGGGTTCCAGGGCCTGCAGGCCATAATCCCCAAACTGGACCACGTTGCCGCGCTGGGCCTTGCCTTTCATGCGCCCGCGGAACTGCTTGCGGTATTTCACCCGCTTTGGCATTAACATGGATCGCTCACTCCTCGTAAGTCAGAACGGTTTTTTTCCGGCAGGCTGCCGGGCCTGGCCACCCACGCGGCCGGGTTCGTTCTGCTTATTGGCTCACATAGACATCCGACGGTTCGGGGGTCCGGGTTTCCTCTTCCAGCTTCTCGCCTTTGTAGATCCAGACCTTGACTCCGATGCGTCCAAAGGTCGTCAGCGCTTCCGCGGTGCCATAGTCGATGATCGAGCGCAGGGTATGACGCGGAACCCGGCCTTCCATCTGCCACTCGCGGCGGGCCATTTCGGCCCCGGCCAGGCGCCCGCTGACCTGGATCTTGATGCCTTTGGCACCCTGGCGCATGGCCTGGCCGACAGCACGCTTCATCGCGCGGCTGTGGCCGATGCGGCGCTCAAGCTGGCTGGCGATGTTCATGGCAACCAGCTTGGCATCCAGGTCGGGCTTCTCGATCTCCTCGACCTCGACCTTCACCTTCTTGCCGGTGATCTCTTCCAGGCCCTGGCGCAGCTTCTTGACGCTTTCGCCTTTGCGCCCGATCACGATTCCGGGCTTGGCCGTGAAGAGCGTGACCTGGACCTGATTCGGGTAGCGCTCGATCTCGACGCCGCTGATCCCCGCCCGCTCCGCTTCTTGTTCCACATAGCGGCGGATCCGGAAATCCTCGTGGAGCAGGTTGGTGTAGCGGTCGCCTTCTGCGTACCAGCGAGCAGACCAGTCGCGGTTGATCTTCAGACGGAAACCGACTGGGTGGACTTTTCGACCCATTTATGCTTTCTCCTCCTCACGCTCGCTCAGGACCAGCGTGAGATGTGTCGAACGCTTGACACGCGGCTTGTAGCGACCGCGCGCGCCCGCCTTGACGCGCTTCAGGCTCGGGCCTTCGTTGGCCATGAGCGTCTTGATGTACAGGTCCTGGCGGTTCAGCTCGAAATTCATCTCGGCGTTCGCAATTGCCGACTCGACCAGCTTGGACAGGTAGCGCGCGCCTTTGTGCGGCATGAACCGCAGCACGGTCAGCGCCTGGTCCGCGTCCATCTCGCGCACCTGATCACACACCAGGCGCATCTTCTGGGCCGAGATCGGCAGGTAGCGAGCGGTAGCACGAACATCCATGGTAACTCATCCTTACTCCGTCTCGGCGTGCTTACTTCTTCTTCTTTTCGGCCATGTGCCCACGATAGGTGCGCGTGGGCGCGAACTCGCCGAGTCTGTGCCCCACCATGTTCTCGGTGATGTAGATCGGCACATGGCGGCGCCCGTCGTGAACCGCGATGGTGAAGCCGACCATCTGCGGGAAGATGGTTGAAGCACGGCTCCAGGTGCGGATCACCTTCTTATCGCCACGCTCGCGCATGGCTTCGATCTTCTTCATCAGCTTGGGCGAAACGTACGGCCCCTTTTTCAGTGAACGCGACATGCTAGCCTCCGATTACCACTAACGACGCTTTCCGCGACGCCGCACGATGAACGGGTCTGTGCGCTTGTTATGCCGCGTCTTCTTGCCCAATGCTGGCTTGCCCCAGGGCGTCTTCGGGCCGGGCATGCCGATCGGCGAGCGACCCTCGCCCCCGCCGTGCGGGTGGCTGTTGGGATCCATCGCGGAGCCGCGCACGGTCGGGCGCCAGCCGAGCCAGCGCTTCCGTCCGGCCTTGCCCAGCTTGATGTTGCCGTGATCGGTGTTGCCAACCTGGCCCAGCGTGGCCTGGCAGTTCTCGTGGATCCGGCGGACTTCGCCGCTGGGCAGCCGGAGTTGCGCGTAGGTTCCCTCTTTCGCCAGAAGCTGCGCCGAGGTGCCCGCTGCCCGCGCGAGCTGACCACCGCGCCCGGGATATAGCTCCACGTTGTGCACCAGCGAGCCAACCGGAATGGCCCTGATCGGCAGGGTGTTGCCCACGCGGACCTCGGCATCCGGCCCGCTCATGACCGTGTCCCCAACCTGGAGACCAAGCGGAGCGATGATGTAGCGTTTTTCGCCATCGGCGTAGACCAGCAGCGCGATGCGCGCTGAGCGGTTGGGATCGTACTCAATTGAGGCGACCCGTGCTGCAATGCCGTGCTTATCGCGGCGGAAATCGATCACGCGGTAACGGCGCTTGTGCCCACCGCCGCGATGGCGCACGGTCACGCGCCCGCTGTGGTTGCGGCCCGCGCGGCGACGCTTGTTTTCAACCAGACTCTTCGTCGGCGTCGTGCGCGTGATCTCTTCGAAACTGGCGCCCGTCATATCCCGGCGACCGGGAGACGTGGGCTTGTACTTCTTAATTGCCATGGTTTTACCTCAAACCTGTGCGGCGTCTGGCGGTCATTAGCCCCGTGAGGTGCGGATATCTGACCCGCCCGCGCCTTTCCTCGGACTCAGACGTTGAACAGCGTGATCTCCTGGCCGGGTGCCAGCGTGACAACCGCTTTCTTCCAGGCCTTCGAGCGTACATAGAACTTGCGGCCCCGGCGCCCGCGCTTGGGCGGCATGACCATCGTGTTGACCTTGACCACACTCACGTCGAAAATGCGCTCGACAGCATCTTTGACCTGTAGCTTATTGGCGCGCATATCGACTTCGAAAACGTACTGGTTGGCCGCGTCGGCCATCTCGTGTGTCTTCTCGGTGATCACGGGCCGGCGAATGACATCGTATACGTGCAGCGCACCTTTACCCATCGCGTCTCACTCCTCTAGCGCTCGTCCGACTGGCCCAAGAAGGACTCGATCACCGACAGCGCCGCCTGCGGGATGATCACGCGGTCGTGCGAGAGCAGGTCGCGAATGTTCAGGTACGACGCGCGCAGGGTGCGAGCATTCGGCAGATTGCGTACGCTCTTTTCCAACGCTTCGTCGCGTTCCGCGACCAGGATCAGCGCGCTTTGCTCACCGACCAGCCGGTCCAGCAACGCCTTCATCTCGCGCGTCTTGGGGCCATCGACCGAGAACCGATCGACCACCAGAATCTGGTCGTCGGCTGCCAATGCCGACAGCGCGCAGCGCAGAGCCTGACGGCGCATTTTGCGCGGCATACGCTTGGTATAATCACGCGGCTGCGGCCCGTGTGCCACACCCCCACCGACGAAGATCGGGGCATTGCGCGAGCCGTGGCGAGCGCGACCGGTACCCTTCTGGCGGTACCACTTTGCCTTGGTGCGGTTGACTTCACCGCGCGTCTTGGTCTTGTGCGTTCCCAGGCGGGCGTTCGCCATCTGGCGGACGTATGCTTGGTGCATCAGGCCAGGGTTGACTTCCACCTCGAAAATGTCGGCGGGCAGCTCGACCGTGCCGATCTGGTCCCCTGCCATGTTGTGAACAGGTACTTCCATGATTCCGAACTCCTCCGATGCGGCTTAGCGCTCGCGGCGATTCTTGCGCGACTCTTTGATCAGCAGAATGCCGCCCTTGCTGCCGGGAACCGAGCCGCGAACGGCCAGCAGATTCTTGTCCGCATCCACCACGACGACTTCCAGATTCTGGACGGTCACCCGTTCGCCACCCATACGGCCGGCCATACGCGTGCCTTTCAGCACGCGGCCGGGGGTCGAGGTCGAGCCGATGGAACCCGGCGCGCGCTCACGGTCGGATTGGCCGTGGGTCTTCTTCTGGCGGTTGAAGTTGTGGCGCTTGACCGTGCCGGCGAAACCGCGCCCCTTCGAGGTCCCGATCACGTCGATCCGGTCGCCCGTCTCGAAGACATCCGCCGTCAGCCGCTGCCCCTCTTCCACATCGACCTCTTTCACGCGGAATTCGCGTAGATAGCGGAGATCGGGCAGATCGAGGTTGCCGCGCTTGAGATGGCCGCGCTTCGGCTTGGTTAGCCGCGAGGAGCCGTTCCGCTTGGGCGGCAGTTCCTCGAAGCCGAGCTGCACAGCGGCGTAGCCGTCTTTTTCTTCCGTGCGAATCTGAGTGACGTAGCACGGCCCAGCCTGGATGACGGTCACCGGAATGGCCTGTCCGTCTTCGCTGAAGATCTGGGTCATGCCGACCTTTTTACCAATGATCCCCTTCATGCTGCCTCCAAGGGACTGTGTGGGAGAGGGGAGTTCCCTCCAGGCCACGCATCATCCCTGCCTCGCTAGTCTAGTCTTGCCAAGGAGTAGGGCCGCTTCCGTTGCGTCTGCTTGATCCGGCCCGTAGGCCCTCTCAGCATCCGCGACCGGAGCGACTAGATCTTGATCTCGATATCCACACCCGCCGGCAGGTTCAGCCGCATCAGAGTGTCGATGGTCTTGCTGTCTGGCTCCAACACGTCGATCAGGCGCTTGTGCGTCCGGATTTCGAAGTGCTCTTGCGAGTCCTTGTCGATGAACGGCGAGCGGCGCACGGTAAAGCGCTCGATGCGTGTCGGCAGCGGGACGGGTCCTACAACGCGCGCCCCTGTGCGCTCTGCCGTCTCGACGATGCGCTGAGCCGACTGATCCAGAACGCGGTGGTCATACGCCTTGAGCCGAATGCGGAGTTTTTGCTTGGCCATATAGTTTCCTCAGACTTCGCTCTTCTTCGAGAAGTCATCCGGCAGGGCTGGCAGATACCACCGGGTGGGTGCAACTTGCCAGCCCATGCCACGATCACTCAAGGATTTCGGTAATGACGCCGGCGCCGACGGTGAGGCCGCCTTCGCGGATGGCGAATTTCGAGCCGCGCTCGAGGGCGACGGGGGTGATGAGTTCAACCATAAGGTTGACGTTATCCCCAGGCATGACCATCTCGACGCCGTCGGGCAGGGTGATGGTGCCGGTGACGTCCATGGTGCGGATGTAGAACTGGGGGCGATAGCCGCTGAAGAAGGCTTTGTGCCGCCCGCCCTCATCCTTGCGCAGGACGTAGACCTCGCTCATGAACTTGCGGTGCGGGGTAATCGAGCCGGGCTTGGCCAGGACCATGCCGCGTTCGACCTGGTCGCGGGTGATGCCGCGCAGCAGCACACCGGCGTTGTCGCCGGCCTGAGCCTGGTCGAGTTCCTGATGGAACATCTCGATGCCGGTCACGACCGTCTTGAGGCTCTCGTCGCGCAGGCCGATGATCTCGACTTCCTCGCCCTTCTTGAGGGTGCCACGGTCGACGCGTCCGGTCACCACCGTGCCGCGCCCCTTGATGGAGAAGACATCCTCAATGGACATGAGGAAGGGCTTGTCCAGGTCGCGCTGGGGGGTGGGGATGTAGCTGTCGACCGCGTCCATCAACTGCCAGATGGGGGCGTACTCGGGTGCGTCCGGGTCGGTCGAGGTCGACTCGAGGGCTTTGAGCGCCGAACCCCGGATGATGGGCGTCTCGTCACCGGGGAACTGATAGCTGTCCAGCAGTTCGCGCAGTTCCAGCTCGACCAGCTCCAGCAGTTCCTCGTCGTCCATCATGTCGACCTTGTTGAGGAAGACGACCATGGCCGGCACTTCCACCTGGCGCGCCAGCAGCACGTGCTCGCGCGTCTGGGGCATCGGCCCGTCCGGCGCAGCCACCACCAGAATGGCCCCGTCCATCTGAGCCGCCCCGGTGATCATGTT
>DYEN01000437.1 GCA_020725705.1 Anaerolinea sp. | reverse complement strand
GCTTCGGGCGACCGATGAGTCATGGGTGCGTCAACCTGCCGGTGGGCGAAGCGGAGTGGTTCTTCAACTGGGCCGAGGTCGGCACGCCGGTGCGGGTTATCTGAGGCACGGGCAGACAAACGGAAAGCAGCGGCCGGGGCGCGTGGGCACCCCGGCCGTTTTGTGCTGTGTGTGATGCGTTGGTGAGCGTCCGCCGCCTAGGGCACGGCGGGATGCGGCACCGCGGCGGTGATGCCCTCTAGCACCGGCTGCGGCGCGCCGCCCGCGAGTGGAATACGGTATAGCACCGGCGCGACCATGTTCTGTTCCTGCAGAAAACCGATGCGGCTTTCCATATCCACCGGGTTCGCGTTCAAGCCATCGATCCACGTCTGCGCGCCGGGGATCAGGCTGAAGTAGAGGGCGTCGCCCCAAGTGAACAGGCGACCGATGGCCCAGGCTTCGTCCGTTTCGTAGAGCAGCGTTTCCTGCCCGCTGGCCGGGTCAAGGCGATAGAGCGCGACCCGGTAGCGCGGCACCTGCGAGTCCGGGCCGAGGCGCCCTGACTCGACCATCATCTGCATCTGCTCCGGCGTGACGGGCAGCGGCTCTTCGAGGGGTTGGCGCACGCTGAAGTAGATTGCGCCATCCGCGCCCCAAGCCACCTGGTCGGGCGTCTCGCTGGTGGCGAGCGGCGTCACAGCCAGGGTGGCGAGATCGACGGTGACCAGCCCGGCTCCGGCGGGGAACTGTTCGAAGCGAACGGCAGCGAACCGTGCTCCGTCCGGCGCCAGGGTCGCACGCGCCAGCCCTTCACCCACGCCGGTAGTCTGCCCGGTCTGGAGATCGAGCAGGGCGAGGCCGACTCCGACGCAGCTCACACTGTGCAGCAACCCGCGATCGGTCATGTGCAGCGTCAGTTCGTTGCCCATGAAACCGGCGTCCATGCTGTAGATCGCGTCCATCGGGAAAGGCGAGCCACCGCCGCAGCCCGTCCCGAACGGAACCTCGGCGATCTTCTCCGGCGTGGCGCCAGCTTCCAGGTTTTGCGCGTAGAGGCTGACGGTCATGTGGGGTAGCTGGCTGCCATCTTGGGCCGGCCCGATCTCGCCGGGGGTGGCATACACGACGCGGCCATCCGGCAAGAAGGCGACCGGCATGTACATCAGGTTATCCGCGATCGGGACAGCTGTGCCGCCCTGCGCCCCAACCATCATCAGGCTGTAGCCTGCCGCCTCCGGCGTGCCCGCCAGGAAGAGCAAATGCTGGCCGTCGGGCGTCCACTTGAGGTGCGTGGGCAGGGTTAGACCGTCGCCCTGGTACACCTGGATCGGCGTGGCGCCGGGGTTGAAGAGGTACACGCTGCCTTCTCGGATGCCGCCCAGGACCGGCGTGCCGGGGTCCTGCGCAGACGCAAAAGGAAGGCCGAGCACAAACAGCGCGGCGATAGCCGCGGCCTGCAAGGTTCGACGTATTCGCATAATGGGAATCCTCCTGAGATTCCAAGGGCCGAACCGGACGCGATGCCTCATTATAAACCCGCAACCGGGCGCACACTCAGCGGCTGCCCGGCGGTTGGACGCTGGCTCTCCACCCGCCCGCCGCCGGATCGTCTGTTGTTAGAAGTATCGCAGAAGCTGTGTTTCGTCACATGCCTGGCCATTGAAGAGAGCCGTATTCCCTGCTATGCTTTCCCCTGATTGTTACTGCCGCCGAGACGGCGCGCTGCACGGCTTTCAGGAGAGAGAAATCCCCATGGATCTCAAGCTCACGCGGCATCCGCTGAGTCCGCTGTTGTATCCGAACCCGCTGCATGAGTGGGAAGCGCTCAACGTCTTTAACCCCGCTGTGATCCAGCACAACGGGTTGTTTCACATGTGGTATCGGGCGCAAGGCAGAGACTACGTCTCGCGCATCGGGTACGCCGTCAGCGCAGACGGGCTGCGCTGGAACCGGCTGTCCGATCCGGTGCTTGTGCCGCACCATGGGGAAGACGACCGGCGCGGCGTCGAAGATCCGCGCGTGACCCCGCTGGACGGTGTGTTCTACATGACCTACACCGCCTATGGCACGCGGCGCTATGGCGGCAATACCTATTTTCCGATGATCGCGCGCTCGGATAACCTCATCGTTTGGCAAGACATCGGGCCGCTGGAGCGCGCTGAGAATAAGGATCACGTGCTGTTTCCGGAGAAGATCGGCGGACGCTACGCGATTCTGCACCGCCGCCCGCCGAATATCTGGATCGCGTTCAGCCACGATCTGCAGAACTGGACCGACCACACCGTCGTGATTGAGCCGCGGCCCGGCGACAACTGGGACAATACCCGCGTCGGGGCGAACGGGGTTCCGCTGAAGACGGAGCACGGCTGGCTGCTGTTTTATCACGCCTATGACGAAGGGCACGTCTACCGCCATTCGGTCGCGCTGCTTGACCTCGACGACCCCACCCGTGTGATCAACCGCCCGCGTGGGTTCATCCTTGAACCCGAAGAGCCGTGGGAGTTCAAGGGCGATGTGCCGAACGCCATTTTTAGCTGTGCCAACATCATCGTGGGCGACGAGATCTGGGTGTATTACGCCGGCGCCGACCGCCTGATCGGGCTGGCAACCACGCCGCTCCGGGACGTGCTCGACTACGCCCGGCACGGCTAAGCGCGGACCGGCTGGCCACTGCTACCCGGCTGCCTAGACGGGTTGAGGCAGCCGGGTGTTTTGTTGGCGGCGGCAGGTGTACAGCCCTTCAGTCTGGCCGGACGCGCCAGGTCACGATCCGTTTGGGTGGGACCGAAACCGTCACCCGGTCTCGCTCGTCCACGGTGATCATCCCGCCCTGACCCTCTTCCAGCAGGTTGGCCGGCTCGATGCTCGCGATCGGCAGGCCCAACGTGACCGTCCCGTGCTGCGGTGCCTCGCTGCTGTTGTAGAAGCGCACGATCAGCCCGTCGCCGTCTTCGGCGGGCTTGATCGCGCTCAGCACCAGCGCGCCCGGCTCGATCGACAGAAGTTGTTTCTCTGGGGGTAGCGCACCTGCGCCGGGCGTGCAGACTGCGGCCTGTAGCGGCGCTTCGAAGGCGTAGGCTTCGGCAGCGGCGGCGTCCAGCCCGCCCGCGGCGAACGGGATCAGGCTGTACTCGAAGACTGCCGGGCCGAGGCACTGCGCGCCGGGGGTCGGCAGTTCCGGGCCGGCTTGCCCCACACGGCAAGGGAAATCGTCCCGCGAGAGCCATCCGACACAGCGCAGCAGGGTGAGGGCTAGTACGGCACCCTGGTGTTCAGCGAGAAGCTCGTATTCGGGCAGTCCGCGTGCGGCGAGCAGCAAGCCTGCCCCGTTTCCATGCGCCGCGCCGACGAACGCGCGCATGGCGTTGGTGGGCTGCGGCTGTTCGGCCCAATCCCGCGTGTTCACCTCTGGGAGAGGCTCGCGCCGCAGGCGGTCAAAATGGCCGTCGACAATGGCAGTGCGGGTCGCGATTCCGGTGGGGAACAGCGCGCGCAGCCGGTGATCGCGGGCGCGGTTGTCCAGCTCGGTGCGGATGTCCACGCGGCGCGCGCCCGGCGGCAAATAAACGGTGACGGTAACCGGTAGGTCGACCGTGTCGTCTGAGCGGGTGCGGCGATCCGGGGAGAGCGACGCGGGCAGCCGGTATGCCAGCCGGATATGCAGCCGGTCGCCGTCGCGCTCGATCGAATGAACCTGATAGGGGCGGTCAATCAGGCGGTCCGTTTCCGGGGGGCAGTAGTTGTACTCGTCGCCCCGGTCGCCTCCGTCGACGAAGCGGTTCAGCCCGGTGAAGCGCTGCCCCGAACGTCGGTCCACCAGCGCGATCGTCCCGTCAGCCGGGTCAATCTCCACCCGCAGAAACTCGTTTTCGAGCCAGAGATCCGCCGGGGTGTGTTGTGGGGGCGCGGTGCGACGGCCTGTCTGGCGCCGCAGGTGGAACACGCGGTAGCCAACGCCCGGCACATGTGGCGCATAGAAGGTCAGCACGCGCCGCACGGCGAAATAGGTCGTCAACGTGCAGCGGTCGATGGGCCGCGTGGCCAGCCGTGCGCGCACATCTCGCACAAGCGCGAACAGCCCGTTGACGTCGCGCGGGTGCGACTCGGTCAGCACAATCTCCGCGCGCGCTTCGGCGCCGTCCAGCCACAGCCGGACGTCGCGGATCAGCCGCGAGCGGTACGCGCCCGCGCCGATAGCGTCCAGCAGCGCCTCGAAGCTGGCCGCGTCAAACACTCGCTTCTCAAGCAGCGCCTCGCGCTCGTCCGACCACTCGCCTGGAATCACCTGTCCGTTCGCGTCGTAAAGCGCCGGGCACTGATCGGGTGGCAGCCAGGGGATCTCGACGGTGACGGCTTCGCTGCGCGAGCCGGGCGTGGGATTGAAGACGATGACTCCCAGATCCGCGGGGACGACGGTGACGGCAAAGTCCGGCTCGTCCTCTGCCGGCGTCAGGGTGGGCGAGTTGAAGGCTGCCGGATCAACCTGGGCGCCGAGATGCCGCAACCCTTCGTCGATCACACCCCGCGCGATCTGCTCGGCTGCATCGAAGCGAACCCGCATTTCGTCGTGAACGGGGTCGATGGAGCAGCCGCAGATCGAGTCGTGCGGGTGGTTCTCGATCAGGATCCGCCAGGCGCGGCGTAGTTCGCCGCGCCGGTCCAGCCCGGTCAGCGCCTGATTGAATGCGCTCAGCGGCTCGGCGTAGCGGACCAGCAGCGTTTCGCAGGCGTGGTTGCGCTGTTTGATCCACATCCGCGCCGAAAGCACGCCCGGCAGCAGATGATGACGCCGGGGGGAGCGCAGTTCGCCCCGGACAACAGGCAGGTCGGGATCTGAACCCAGGGCAGCGCACACGGCCTCGACGAATTGCGGCAGCGTGCCGTGTTCGATCACGGCGCGCCCGGCCAGGCGATCGTTTGCCTGACGCAGCAGGGCGGGCAGTTCGCGCTGGGGCGGCATGTGATCCGTCCCGTTGAGCAGCAGCAGACGGCCGCTCTTGCTGTGCGGCGCCAGGCGCGCGATCTGGCGCTCGACGGCGGCGGTGAAGGCATCCGGATCGGTGGGCGCCCACTGGAAGTTGTCGTATCCCTCGCGCAGGTAGATCGCCAGGATGCGCGTTCCGTCGGGCGCGTCCCACCACAGTTCGAGCGGCTCTTCGGACAGCCCGCGCCGGAATATCGCCACGTGAATCCCGGCGCCCGCCAGGATTTGCGGGAGCTGGCTAATATGCCCGAACGGGTCGGGCGTATAGCCGACCGCCATGCGCGCGCCAAACCGCGCGCAGACCTGTGCGCCCAGGATCAGGTTGCGCACCGTCGACTCGGGGCCGACCAGAAACTCGTCGGGCAGGATATGCCACGGGCCGATGGTCAGGCGCCCTGCGGTGATCAGGCGGCGCAGTTCCGCCTCGCGCTCCGGGCGCATCTCCAGGTAATCTTCCAGGATGATCGTCTGACCGTCCAGCAGGAAGCTGTGATATGACGGATCGGTTTGCAGGATGTCGAGCACGTCGTCGATCAGCCGCACCAGGCGCAGCCGAAAATCCTGGAACGGGCGATACCACTCGCGGTCCCAGTGGGTGTGCGACACAACAGTGAGCAGGGCGGGTTGATCGGGCATCTCGCATCAGTCCAGGTAGATGGGATTAGTCAACGCGCGCACATCGCCCAGGCGGCTGTCCGGCGCGACAAGCTGCGCGCGAATGTAAGGCGATCGCGTGACGTCGGCGCTCAGTTCGATGCATTCATCGTCGGACGCGATCGGCCGCTGTTCGATACTGTCCTGAGCGGTGACGAGTTCCAGCATCAGCCCGCTGCCGCCCAGGACATGAGCGGTAACCGGGAGCCATCCGTCCGCCGGGCGCGGGACGCTGTCGCCCATCATCGCGTGGCCGCTGGTCAGAGTCAGGCGCGGCCCGTCGGGGCGGGCGCTCAGGGTCGCGTGACCGGCGCGCAGCCCGGCCAGCAGCGCCGCGGGAGATGGCGCAGCGGGGCAGTAGATCCAGGTGGTCGGTGTGCCGATCTGCGCGATCTCGTTCGCGCCGCTGTGCAAGCGGTGGGCGTCGCTGCCGCCTACGGCGACGAGGCGCTCGCCGGCACGCAGCCGGCTCTCCCAGAAGGCGAGCGCCTCGGTGTTGAAAAGCTGCCACGGCCCGTTCCAGATCTCGACACAGTGATACCCGCGCGCGTCGGCCAGTTCCCAGGGAGGACCATAGGGGCGAGGATGGTTGCACGAGACGAGATAACCGCGTTGCACGGCCAGATCAATCGCCGCGTTGAGCGCCGGGGTCGTCAGGGTGCGGAAGTCGATCCAGTCCGACGCGCCCCAGACGTTCCAGTGTCCCTTGTAAGTGGTCACCTCGAAGCCGGGGATAAGCGCGATCGGAGGTGGTGGATCGAGCGCCGCCAGCGCCTGCAGGTGGCTCAGCGAATTGTGATCGGTGATCGCCAGAAAGTCGAGGTCAAGCGCCAGAGCCGCCTCGATGACTTCCTCGACGCTGCTGTCTCCGTCGCTGTGCTGCGTGTGACAGTGTAGCTCTCCCCGATACCACCCATCGGGGCGTGGGGCGCGCGGCGGTGGGATGTTACTCAGAGTCAGGCGCGGCGGGTCGACGGCGGGGGTTGCCTGGACGCCGCGCTCGAAGCGCAGAGTAACGCGATACCGGCAGCCGTCCGGCGCGACCTTGTACAGGCCCAGCAGGATATACCACGTGCCGGGGTTGAGCGGCCCGGCGAGGTAGGCGGGAGTCGCTGCGTCGGGGTCGATGAAGAACTCGCGCCGGGCGCTGCCGCTCCAGCCGCGAAACCCGGCGGTCAGAAACTCCGCGCCGCGCTCGTCGAAGATCCCGATGTCGATGGTGTTGCCGCCGGTGAGGTGCGGATCACTGCCGATTGGGTTGCTGTAATTGTACGAGACATGCAGGCGCGAGACTCCGGCGGGCATCTCGAAGGGCACAATGTAGTAGGTGCCGGCCTGCGACGGCGGCACCCACCCTTCCAGCACGTGCTCGGTGAGATCGGAAGGTTGGCTCATGACAGACGCTCGCCGTCCGCACCGTACACAAAACTGGCATCCAGCGCCGGCTTGAGCCAGACCTGATCCGGCAGGGCAGGTGGCTCGTCCTGGAACAGCCGCACGGTGACCAGTTTCGACCCGACACGCACGTTGACCAGCGTCTCGCCGCCCATCGGCTGCACGACATAGAGCTGGCCGGGAATCGCATGAGGGTGCGGCTCGGTGTGGATGGTGATGTGCTCGGGGCGGATACCCAGCGTGATTTCCTGGCCATCCAGGGGTGGATGGCTCATCCGCCGGTAGACGTCGGCCATGTCGATCACGGTTTCGTCGTCCATGACGAACTGCCCTTGTCCGAGCAGGGCAACGCCGCTGAGTAGGTTCATGGGCGGGCTGCCGATGAATGAGGCGACAAAGGTGTTGGCGGGATTGCGGTAGACTTCCAGTGGCGAGCCGATCTGCATGATCTTGCCCAGCCGCATGACGACAATGCGGTCGGCTAGGGCCATCGCTTCGGCCTGGTCGTGCGTGACGTAGACTGTAGTCACGCCCAGTTCGTTCTGCAGGTGCTTGAGAAAGGCGCGCGCTTCCAGCCGGAGCTGCGCGTCGAGGTTGCTCAGCGGCTCGTCGAACAGGAACGCGACAGCCTGATGCACCACAGCCCGCGCGACCGATGCCCGCTGTTGCTGCCCGCCGGAAAGCTGCGACGGGCGCCGCTCCAGCAGATTGGCGATCTGCAACTCGCGGGCGACCTCAGTAACCCGCCTTGCGCGTTCGGCACGCGAAACGCCGCGCACCTTGAGTGGATAGCCGATGTTGTCCAGGATAGTCATGTGGGGGTAGAGTGCATAGTCCTGGAACACCATCGCCACATCGCGGGCCGCCGGCGGCAGATAGGTCACATCGCGGTCGCCGATCAGAATCCTGCCTTGATCGGCCAGCTCCAGCCCGGCGATCAGGCGCAGGGTGGTGGTCTTACCACAGCCGGACGGACCCAGCAGCGCGACAAACTCGCCCTCGCCAATCGTCAGGGTCACATTGTCGACGGCGACCACGCTGCCAAAACGCTTTACCACATTCTCAAACGTGATTTGACTCATGCGGATTTCGTCCAGTTAGCTCTTGATGCCGCCAAAGAAGCGAAAGCCAAAGCGCCAGTTCACAATCAGGTAGAGCAGCAGGACCGGGATGGTGTAGAGGAACGCATAGGCCGAAACCAGCGTCAGGTTCGGCGTCCCGGCTTCGGTATAGAAGGAATAGAACGCGATCGAAGCCGGCATATGCTCCGGGCTGCGCAGCAGGACGGATGGGATCAGAAACGCGCCCCAGGCGTTGACAAACGCCCAGATGGCGATGACCATCACCCCCGGCCGCACCAGCGGGAAGGCCACGTCGCGGAACATGCGAAAGGAAGATGCGCCGGCCACCAACGCCGCTTCTTCATACGAGCGCGGGATTGAATCGACGAAGTCGCGCATGATGAAGATGCCGGACGGCAGCAGCCCGCCCGTCATCACCAGGATGACGCCGAGATAGGTGTCGATCAGGCCCAGGTTGAAGATCAACAGGAACAGAGGAACCATCGCCGCCGTGCCGCTGACGACAGACGAAAACAGAATGAGGATGTAGACCAGCACATCGCGGCCCGGCACGCGCGTGCGTGACAGGCCGTAGGACGCCAGCGTGGCAACCGACGCCACGAGCACCATCACGCCACCGCCGATGATCAGGTTGTTCTGGAATAGGGCGCGGATCGCAAACTTGTTGCGAAACACTGCCTCGAAGTTCGCCAGCGATGGAGTCTCCGGGATCTTGACGGCCAGGTTGGCCTGCGTACTGAACGGCGCCGTCAGCAGCCAGAGCAGCGGCAGCGCGAAGAAGGCGCTCATGATGAAGGCAAAGACCAGCAACAAAGCCCGCGCGGTGGTAGTGCGAATCCGGTAGCGGTTCATCCGTGGACCCTCCGGCGGCGAATCAGCGACAGATAGAACAGCGCCAGGGCGAAGTTGATCAGCATCATCACCACGGCGATGGCGCCCCCTTTGCCGAACTCGTGCTGTCCGTGGAACGCGGTGCGATAGGTGTAGATCGACACCAGTTCCGTTCGTCTGGCCGGCCCACCGCCTGTCAGCAGGAAGGGCGTGAAGACGTTGAAGGTCCACAGGGTGATCAGGATCAGGTCGGTCAGGATGTGGCCGCGCAGCAGGGGGAAGAAGATATCGCGGAATTTCTGCCACGCGTTGGCGCCGGCGACCTCTGCCGTCTCGATATAAGATGGTGGGATGGTCTCCAGCGCCGACGAAAACAGCAGCATCGAAAACGCGGCGCCGCGCCAGGAGTTGAACAGGATAATCGACTCTAGCGGATGCTTGAACAACCAGTCCGGGCGGCCCAGCCCGGCTGCATCGAGCAGAGCATTGAGCGTGCCAAAGTCGCGGTCCAGGAAGGCGACCCAGGTGAACGCCACAACCGTTTCGGGGATGATCCACGCCAGGATCACCAGGGTATAGACCGCCTCGCGCAGCACGCCCTTCTTGCGATAGAACGCCCACGAGATCAGCAACCCCAACCCAACCTGGCCGATCAGCGCCGAGCCGATCACGAACTGTGTGGTGATCTTAAGTGCGCTGCCGAACTCGCCCAGGCGCATCCAGCGGTCGAAATCGAACAGGCGCCGGTAATTATCGAACCCCACCCATTCGGGGTTGGGGGCGGTGGTGCCCAGCAGAGTCTGGTTGGTGAAGCTGAGCAGGAACACCCGCACAAACGGGTAGAGCAGAAACACGGCAACAAACGCGAGCGCGGGGGCCAGGAACAGAAACCCCACCTTGGCCGAGAATATGGCTCTTCGTTCCACAGTGTCCTCTCAAGAGGTAAGGGTCAGGCCCCACGAGGCCTGACCCGTCAACCTTGCGCAGCACAGGTTACTGGAGCGGGATCCGGATGACGTTTTCCTCACCCACCAGCTCGGTGACGGCCTCGTCGAAGGCCTGCATGGCCTCTTCCGGGGTCATCTCACCGGAAACCACGCGCTCGGTCATGAGCTGGGCTTCGTACGAGATCTGCGGGTACTCGGGGAGCATCGGGCGGACGGTCGTCAGGGGCAGGAGCGCCTCGGCCATGGCGGTCATGACCGGGTCACCGGCCACGGCGACATCGTCGCGGAAGCTAATGCGCGGTTGCATCAGCTCGAAGGCGCGCACCGGCTCGGGGCTGGACATGTACGAGAGCAACGCCCACGCCTCGGACGGATGCTCGGTATTGGGGTTGATCACCCAGCCGGTGCCGCCGGAGATGCTCACGAAGTCCTGGTTGTTATACCCGGCGCCGGGTTCCTTGGCGGGCATCTTGGCCCAGCTCACGAGTTCGTTGCGATTCTCCAGGCCGGTTTCCGAGCCGGGCGCCATCACCGAGCGCCAGAACCAGTCACCTTCGACCAGCATCCCGATGTTGCCATCGCGGAACTCGACGAAGGAGCGGTTGCGGCCGTCCTGCAGAAGCTGCATGCGCGCATCGCCCAGTTCTTCATCGACGTAAACGGTCTTGTAGAAGTTCAGGGTGTCGAGGATGGCCGGGCTGCTGACGATCCACTTGTTCTGCTCGAAGTCGTACATATGGTGGCCGGCGCCGAGCAGCACCATGAAGTAGCCCTGCATGGTCGTCGCTTCGCCCATCGCCGTGCCGGCGTTGATTTGAAGCGGAATCGGCACGCCCGCCTCTTTCAGTTTACGGGCTGTGTCGAGAACGTCTTCCCAGCTGGTCGGCTGCCAAGGCAGCTCGATCCCGGCCCGCTCGAACAGGTCCGTGCGATAGAAGATCTGGCGCACGTCCGTGCCGGATGCGATGCCGTACACATCCCCCTGATAGCCCAGAATGGCCTGGATGCCGGGCGAGATGTGGCCCCAGCCTTCCCACTCGTTCACTTCGGGGCCGACGACTTCGCTGAGGGGCTTGAGCAGCCCGGCGCCGACAAACTCCGGCACCCAGAACCCGTCGAAGGCCATGATGTCGTAGCCGCTGCCGACGCTCAGATCGAGCGCATATTGCTCTTTGAGCTGCTCGTCGCTGCCGCCGAACTCAACAAGTTCGACCTTCACCTCGCGGCCCTGGTCTGCCATCATCTTCTCGAAGTTGGGGATGACGTA
The DNA here is from genome assembly GCA_020725705.1 of Anaerolinea sp. Classification (GTDB taxonomy): domain Bacteria; phylum Chloroflexota; class Anaerolineae; order Aggregatilineales; family Aggregatilineaceae; genus DYGX01. The sequence continues at coordinate 2,029 of DYEN01000437.1, read as the reverse complement.
AGTTGTCAGCCACACCACCAGGTTGTTATTCACGCCCCCGGCCACGCACCGGCAGGTGATCGTGAGCGTTACCGGGCCATCTTGGGCCTGGGCCGGGGTCGCGAACCCGAAGGCTGCGACCACCAAGCTGAAGGCCACTAGCACCGAGAGCAAAAGTCGTGTCTTAGCCATGTGCTTGCTATCCCTTTCCTAAAGTCAACCATTCTTCACCAGACAGGTTAGCGGAGCGCGTGATCGATTTCGGATGGCTGTTCGTCAAATGCGGTAACGGATGAACTGCTCGTCTCTGGGCCGGTCTTTGCCTCCTTTCTCTGCCAGGGAGCGGTTGAGCCGCGCACGACCAGTTCGGTTGGCAGCAACGTGAGGATATCCTGAGCCGGCTCACCTTCGATCAAGGCCAGCAGGCGCCGCGCCGCTTCCTTCCCGATTCCCATCGGGTCTTGTGCGACGGTGGTCAATGGCGGATCGATATGCTCCGCCAGGGTGAGATTGTCGAAACCGACGATGGAGAGATCGTCGGGCACGCGGACATCCGCCAGGTTCGCTGCGCGCATCACGATGAAGGCCATCAGGTCGTTCATGGCGAAGATCGCTGTGGGGCGCTGCGGCCGGCTCAGCAGCCCGGCGACCGCTTCGATCTCGTCGTGATAGGCTTTCAGGTACGAGTAGTGCTCGGCATAGACCTTGAACTCCTCGCGCGTGCCGACCACAATCGGGGCGAGCGGTTCCAGCCCGGCACTGCGCATGGCGTCTTCATAGGCGCGGAAGCGCTCGGCGATGGTCCACAGGTCGAGGTGTGGGCTGGACAGGAACGCGATTCGGGTGTGGCCCAGCCCAAGCAGGTGGTGCATGGCTTGCAGCCCGCCGCGGTGATTGTTGCTGGAGACACACGGCAGCGCCAGCCCAGGGATGGGGCGATCCATCAGCACCGCCGGGACGGTGCAGTGTGGATCCATCAGATACCGCTGGTTCGCGTTGCCGAGCGCCGGCCAGAGCAAAATGCCTGCTACGCCATCGGCGCACATCTCGGCCAGGATGCGGTTTTCCTCGTCGACGTTGCGCTCGGTGCAGGCGAACAGCAGGCCGTATCCCTGCGCGCGCAGCACGCTTTCGGCGCCCATAAGCAGATAGCTGTCGAACGGGCTGTGGAAGCCGGGGATTAAAAAACCGATCACCTTGCGGGGGGTGCGCGTGGGCTGGACCGCGGCGACATAGGTGCCTTTGCCCGCGACGCGATAGATTAGCTCTTCCTCGATAGCTTCCTGCCAGGCGCGGCGGATCGTCGCACGGCTGACGCCGAGCTGCTCGACCAATTCGATCTCGCCGGGTAGCTGGTCGTGCGGCTGCAGCTCACCGCTCAGGATGGCGTGACGCAACTCGTTGAGGAGCTGGCGGTGTAGGGGAAGGGAGCTGTCGCGGGTGAGGCGAAATAATACCATTCCGACGGCCTGTACGCACCTGTATGCAAATGACCGTACATGTACTATAAGATGAAACGCATTCACAGTCAACCGGTTGGCGCGGTGGGGTGGAATTGTTCGCGATCCGGTTGTATTATGGGCGCGCGAGGACGCGGTTTGAGACAGAGAAGCGAGGACTATCATCATGACGTATCGCACGCTGCAATGGCTTGACGACGGCGTTCTGCGCCTGCTGGATCAGCGTGAACTGCCGGCCCGAACGGTCTATGTGGACTACACCGACGCCGCCGGTGTGGCCGACGCGATCCGCGAGATGGTCGTGCGTGGCGCGCCGGCCATCGGGGCGACGGCAGCCTACGGGCTGGCGCTGGCGGCGGTGCATAGCAATGTGTCCGACCCGGACGCGCTGCGCGCCACGTTGCAGGCTGCGGCAGAGGTGCTGCGCCGCTCGCGTCCCACTGCAGTGAACCTGTTCGGCGCGATTGACCGCGTGCTGGCACGGGCCGCCGATCCCGCGCTGGCAAGCGTGGAGAGTCTGCGGGCTGCCGTGCTGGACGAAGCGCACCGCATTGCCGAGGAAGACGTCGCCACCAACCGGCAGATCGGGC
>DYEN01000032.1 GCA_020725705.1 Anaerolinea sp. | reverse complement strand
GGGCGCAGTTCCAGGACCATCCGCCCCCGGTACAGGTGCAGGCCGTGCTCGGTGGCGACGGCTTCGGCCCGAGGCACGAAGATCGCTTCGGCTGCCGCCGGGTCGTCTGCCCGACGATAGTGCACCGAGAGCGTGGCGCCCTTGTCTTCGAGTTGCATGCCGGGCAGCAGGTCGTCGCGCAGAGCATCGCGGGCGGCTTCGAGCGCGGGCCGGTAGGTCAGGGCTTCGGGCGCAAACCGGATGGCACCGTCCACCCAGGTTTCCAGCCCGTGATTGCCGATGTAGACCAGCCCCGGCACGCCGACCCGCTCGCGCACATCGTCCACGGCGCGCCCGCTGATCACGGCGACCAGGGCCAGGCGCGCGCGCAGCGCCGCCAGCAGTTCCCGCGCGCGCGGTGTCACCCGGGCAGCGTCCGGATCGGGGACGATGGGGCTGATCGTTCCGTCAACGTCGGTGATCAGGCCCAACCGGCCCTGGCGGACCAATATCTGCAGCGGGCCTTCGAGTTGTGTTTGCCAGTCCATGGTTCCTCATCTTATAGTCGGGCGGGTAGAGCGCAGGCCGAAGTCTACCCGCGCCGTGAGTGAAGGGTGATGTGAGTATGAGCGAGATACGCACCGGCGAGCCAACCGAGCCTCGCTATGAATCTAAAGCGATCACGGTGGAGCTGAACCCGTACCTGGAACGGACCCTGACCACGCATTTTCTGGCGGTAGGGTACCATAACCGCACGGTCGGAACAACCCGTCTGGACGTGGCGGGGCGCGGCATGAACGTCGGGCGCGCCCTGCATGCACTGGGCGTTCCCACCCACGCCATCGTCCTGATCGGAGTGGATGCCACCGGGCGCGCCTACGAGGCGCTGCTGGCCGAGGAACAGTTCCCGATCACGGTTCTGCGGCGCAGCGGCCTGACTCGCAACAACATCGTGATCAAAGACACCGGCCTGAACAACGAGACCGTCATCCTGGAAGATAGCGACGGCGTAACCCTGGACGATCTGCGCATCGTGAGTGACACGCTGATCCAGTTGATCAATCCGGGGGACATGGTGGTGTTTGCCGGCGGGCTGCCGGCCAGCGTGCCGACCGATGCCTACGCCGGGCTGATCGAGGTCGCGCAGCGGGCCGGGGCGAAGGTTGCCATCAACGCCGGGGGTGGCGAGGCGCTGGAGCAGGCGCTCCCCGCCGGGCCGGATGTCATCTACCTGACGCGGACCGAGCTGGAAGGGCTGTTCAACGTCCCGGTGCGCGCCTACGAGGACGTGCTCTACTGCGCCCAGCAGCTTCACCAGCGCGGCGCGCACCGCGTGCTGGTCTCGATGCCGCGCCGCATGGACGCGCTGCTCGTCACCGACGAAGGGGCGTGGATGGCGGACCAGCCCCAGGTGGACCTGGGCACGCGCAGCGGGCAGGCCGAGGCGCTGGTGGCGGGCTACCTTGCCGCGCGGCGCCAGGGCGATCCGCCGGAAGTCGCGCTGCGGCTGGCGGCGGCGGCTGCCGCCTACACCGTCGCGCATGTGGGCGCCGATTTCGGCTCGCGCCACGACATCGAGCCGTACTACGCGGAAACGGTCATCATCCCGATCCACTCGGCGGACGACCTGCCCAAGCCGGAGCCGCCCGGCCTGGACGAAGAGTGAGGCCCGGCGGCGAGAGCGGGGGCGACTGCCCGCCGCTCTTTTGTGGGCGTGCGGTGCGCGTGTGGGAACGCGGGCCGGGCAGCAGGTACAATCCACAATAGCGAACATTCGCGCAGCCTGGTTGCGCGTGCTACTGCAGGGAGCATCCATGAGCCAACACGACGACTCACCGCACGCTGCCGGGCAGGTGTACCGCCCCAGCCCGGCCTTCC
>DYEN01000436.1 GCA_020725705.1 Anaerolinea sp. | reverse complement strand
GCGCCCGCAGTTACAGCGGCGCCCGGTGTCGGTCACGGTCATGTGCCCCACTTCGCCGGCAAACCCGCTCGTCCCGCGCAGGATATCGCCATGCGTCACGATGCGCCCCCCCAGACCACCCTGCGTGCTGAGGTAGAGTACATTGTTATGGTTCTGCGCGGCGCCAAAATAGCTCTCGCCCAGCGCCGACACGCTGGCAACATTGTCCACAAACACCGGGATGTTCAGCCGCGCTTCCAGCATTTGCTTGAGCGGCACGTCCGACCAGCCCAGATTGGGCGCGAAAAGCAGCGTGCCCGTGACCGTATCCACCAGGCCGGGCACGCCCAGCCCCAGCCCAAAGACGCGCTCGCTCTGCTGGCGCGCAACCTCGTACGCGGCACTGAAGACGCGCATCGCCTGCTCGAGCACGGCGTCCTGACCGGCGTTGGGGAGCATGGTTTCTTCGAAGCGGGCGTGGATCGTGGGAGTGAAATCGGTGACGATGGCGGAAATGGTGGGAAAGCCGATCTCCGCGCCGATGATCGTGCCGGCCTGGGCGTTGAGCCGCAGCGGGATCGCGGGGCGCCCGGCCGGAGAGGCCTGCACGCCGTCCTCGCAGACCAGGTCGCTGCCGATCAGCTCGCGCACCAGGCGCGTGATCGTGGCCCGGTTCAGCCCCGTGATCTGCGCGAGATCGGTGCGCGTCAACACACCGTGACGCCGGAGCAGATCGAGCAGCGCCGCCAGGTTGCGCTGGCGAAGAGCCGGCTGGTCGCCGGCGTAGCGCGCGTTTGGGGAGCTAACACCTGACATCATGATAACCGGCGGATCGCCTTAGTTGCTTTCTGCAAGCAATTATATATAATTCATTATATAGTCGGTTTTTTGCCGCCGTCAAGCCTGACCAGGACCCTGGGCCGAACCGGACCTGTGCCGCGCCAGATTGAGCCATGCAGCCTTCACATCCCGCCAGCCCACCCACTTCCCCATCCGGCACGCCGCCTATGACCCCACGCGAGCGGTTCATCGCCGCGCTGGAACGCCGCCCGCTCACCGGGCGCGTGCCACATTTTGAACTGGTCTTCTTTCTGACCATGGAAGCCTTCGGCAAGGTGCATCCTTCGCACCGCAATTACGAGCAGTGGCTACAGATGGAAGAGCGCGAGCGCCAGCTTCATCGCGAGGACATGGCCAACCTCTACCTGGCGACCGCCGAACGCTATGAGCATAGCGCCATCTTCCTGCACCCCAACCCCGGCACGCTTGAAGAGACGATCCGCCTGATCGACCTGATCCGCGACAAAAGCGGCGACCGCTATTTCCTGATGCGGCACGGCGACGTCACCTTCGGCATCCCCGACGGCAGGCAAATGACCGAGTTCTGCTACCGGCTGGTCGACGAGCCGGACAAGCTCAAAGCCGAGGCGCAGGCCAACGTGGACGCCATGCTGCGCAAAGCCGAGATCCTGGCCCGGCACGGCGGGCTGGACGGCTTCGCCCTGTGCACGGACTACTGCTTCAACACCGGGCCGTTCCTCAGCCCGGCGCAGTTCGGCGAGTTCGTGACGCCGTATCTGGCGCAGCTCACGCGCGGCATGCGCGACCTGGGCTTCTACGTCATCAAGCACACCGACGGCAACATCATGCCGATCCTCGATCAGCTTGTCGAAACCGGGCCGCACGCGCTGCATTCGCTTGATCCCCAGGCAGGGGTGGATATCGCCGAGGTCAAACGGCGCTATGGCAATCAGATCTGTCTGATCGGAAACGTCAATTGCGGCCTGATGGATACCGGCACCGATGAAGAGGTGATCGAGTCCGCCCGCTACGCCCTGCGACATGGGATGCCGGGCGGCGGCTATATCTTCTCGACCAGCAACTGCATTTACACCGGGATGCCCCTGCGCCGCTACGAGCTGATCCTGGATGTCTGGCGGCGGGAAGGCAACTACCCGGAACGCTGACAGGTTTCGCGCCTCATAAGGAGTCTGTGGCCTATGCCCGGCAAACCGATCGTGCATCTGGTCTGCAACGCGCACATCGATCCGGTGTGGAAGTGGCCGTGGGAAGAAGGTGCGCGCGAGGCGATCTCGACCTTTCACACCGCCGCCGACCTGCTCGAAGCCTACCCGGAGTTCATCTTCACCCACAACGAGAGCGTGCTCTACGAGTGGGTCGAACTCTACGACCCGCCCCTCTTCGAGCGCATCCGCGCGCTGGTGCGCGCCGGGCGCTGGCACATCAGCGGCGGTTGGTATCTGCAGCCGGATGTGAACCTGCCCGGCGGCGAGACGCTGGTGCGCTGTATCCTCGAAGGGCGGCGCTATTTCGACGAGAAATTCAACGTACGCCCGAGCGTCGCGTATAACTTCGACTCGTTTGGGCACGCCGGCAGCCTGCCCCAACTGCTCGCCCAGAGCGGCTTCCGGCTATACATCCACTGCCGGCCGGTTGTCAGGCAGCTTGCCCTGCCCGCGCCTCTCTATCGCTGGCAGGGGCCGGATGGGACGACCGTGCTGGCGCTGCGCCCGGCGGGCGTTTTCTATTGCACGCCCAACCGCGAGTACAGCGTCGAGCGCCAGGACGCGGTGCAGCAGGCGCGCACCGGGATCGCGCTGGCCCGCGCCAGCGGGCAGGACGTGCTGGTGCCCTGGGGTTTGGGCGATCACGGCGGCGGGCCAACGCGCGACGATCTAGACGCCTTCCGCGCGCTGTTCGAGGAGATGGCCGGCGCGGATGTCGAGGTTCGCCACAGCACGCCGGAAGCGTTCCTGGAGCGCGTGCTGGTCCAGGCCGAGACGTACCCGCTGGTGACCGGCGAGATCCAGCGCACTGCGCCCGGCTGCTATACCTCGGTTGCACCGATCAAGCGCCGTATGCGCCAGGGCGAGGCGCTGCTGGCCTCTGCCGAGCGCTGGGCGGCGATCGCGTGGTGGCGCTGGGGGCGCGCCTATCCAGCGGGCGCGCTGCGCGAAGCCTGGAAGCGACAGTGCTTCAATACCTTTCACGACGTTCTGCCCGGCACGCTGATCGAAGCGGCCCTGCCGGGCGTGATGGATATGTTCGGCGCGGCAGCGGATACGGCCCGGCGAATTATCGTGGGCAGCCAGAGCGCTTTGCTGCCCAACGTGCCACCGCAACCGGGCACGATCCCGCTCTACGTGCTCAACCCGCACAGCATGCCGCTGCGTGGGTTCGTCGGGATGAACTTCCTGCGCGCTTACCATCCCGTCCAGAATCGGGGACCGTTCGCGCTCTATGACGACCGGGGTCAGCGCGTCATCCACCAGGAGCGCGGCGGCTCGCCGACCCTGGAAGGGAGCAGTATGCAGCCGTTTCTGGGGTTTGTGGCCGAGGTTCCGCCGCTCTCCGCGCGCCGCTACGAGATCCGCTTCGAAGACACACCGCTTCCGCCCGGCGCCCTGTTGGACGTGTCCGAGGATGCGGATGGCATCACCGTGCAGAACACATGGTGGACTGCCCGCTTCGACCGGGCAAGCGGCGGCCTGGCGCGGCTCACCGCGCGAGCCGACGGGCGCGAACTGCTGCGCGAGCCGATGCGCCTGATCGTCGCATACGACACGCCGAACGCGTGGGGCGGCTTCGCCGACGCCGTGCACAGCCGCATCCTGGCCGTGTTCGAGCCGCTGGACGGCCCGGCAGTGGGCGCGTTCACCGGCCAGGAAGACGACCTACGCGGGCAGGCAGTCCGCGTGCTGCATCAGGGGCCGGTCGCCGTCACGGTTGAGTGCCTGACCGGCTGGCAACATACCCGCGCCAGCCTGAAAGCGACCTTCTACGCCGACCTGCCCCACATTGATCTTGACGTGCGCCTGCACATGCAGGCCCGGCAGAAGATGATCAAGCTGCTTCTGCCGTTTGACCTGCCCGGCGCGCGCGTCTGGTGCGAGGTCCCATACGGGATCGCGGAGCGGACCGCCGACGCCAGCGAGCATCCCTGTGTGCGCTGGGTCCGCCTGGAGGCGCCGGGGCGTGTGCTCGGCGTCGCCAACAACGGGGTGTCCGGCTTCCATGCCGGGCCGGACGGGACGCTGGGCCTCAGCCTGAGCCGGGGCGCCGTTCACGCGTCCGGCGACGAACGCCCCACGCTCGACCCGAATCGGTCATATGCGTTCATGGACCAGGAGACGATCGACACGCGCTTCCGGCTGGTGGCAGGGTTCGACCGCGCCACCACCGCGCACGCGCTGGTGCTGGCCGCGCTGGAACTGAATCATCCGCTCGAGTCCTTCTTCAGCTATTACCCGCCCACACCGCCCGAGGGCGCGCCCGCACAGCCCGCGCCGTTCCTGTCGGTCGAGCCGCCGCAGGTGATCCTCGGCGCGCTGAAAAAAGCCGATCGTCAGGACGCGCTGATCGTGCGCCTTCACGAGACATCCGGCGCACCCGCCCGCGCGACGCTCCGGCTGGAAGGCGGCCCGCCGGTGACATTCGATCTGCATGCCTACGAGGTCAAGACGGTGCGCGTCTCGCGGCAGGCCGGCGAGATCATGTGGGCCGAGAGCAACCTGCTGGAAGAGTAAACTCGCCGGGCTGTAGCCCGGCCCTGCCAGACAGCACCGGGGCGGTCTTGCGACCGCCCCGGATGTTTTACGTTCAGCCGACATGCGCGCGAGGGCTAGGGCCGGGCCATACCGGCGACGGCATCCGCCCCGCCGATCGACTCCAGGCTGTCGTAGAGCACCTGCAGCGCATAGTCGCTGTTGTGGGCGAAGGCGCCCGGGTCCTTGGCGATGTACTGGTAGTTGTACGCCGCGCGCAGCAGCGTAGGCGTCCAGCTTGCGTAGCGGTTTCCGCTGTTGATCTCGTCGGGATCCGCCTCGCCGTTGGCGTTGGTGTCGATGAACCAGTAGGGGTGGCTCGCCGGCGTGTAGACGATCGGCGTGCCGGCGGTCTCGGCGGCGTAAGTGAGGATCGCCGCGTACAGCGCCTCGTGCATGGTCGCGATCTCGTGCGCGACGCCTTCCAGGTCGTCACCGTCGCCGTCGTAGTCCGTTGGCGGGCCGAGATCGAGGCGGATGTCGCGGATGTCCTCAAACTCGCCATGGCAGATCGTGCACTCGTCCACCCGAACGGTGAGTTCGTGAACTTCGTGGCAGCCCGCGCAGGTGTCCACGCCCGGCGCGTGCAGGTTGCGGCCCACGTACTCCTTGCCGTCGTACTGGTACGCGCCCTGCGCCTCGCTGCCGAAGACGGTGGCACCTGCCGCGAAGTAGTGAACGTTGCGGAACGTCAGATCGGGCGAGACTTCATCGTCGCCCACACCGGCCCGGTTGATGGCGGCGTTCACCGACACGGTCGACTCGCGCCCCTGGTGGCAGTTCAGGCACAGGTTCGAGGCCAGATCGCCCTCGAAGCTCAGCACCGCACCGCTGGGGAAGGTCACTTCCGCAACCTCGTAAACGCTGAAGTCTTCGAAGCTGGCATGGCAGGTCGTGCACGCCAGCGACTGCGACGGCTCAAAGGCGATCATCACGCCGTGCTCCAGCAGGAAGGGCAGCCCTTCCGCCGTGTGGCACTTGGCGCACGTCGCGGGAACTTCGCCTTCTGCATCCCAGTGACGGAATGCTTCAGCCGTCACGTCGAAGTGACCGGCGTCATCGCGCTGAGCCTGCGCCAGCTCAACGGGCGAATCCAGCGCCTCGTTCAGCACCTCGATGGAGTCGTAGAGCAGTTGGACGTAGTACTTGGCGTTGTGGGCAAAGGCGCCGGGGTCCTTCTCGTACATCTGGAAGTTGTAGGCGGCCTGCAGCAGGCGCGGCGTGAAGGCTTTGTAGCTGTTGGGGAAGGCGACCTCGCCTTCGTCGGCCTCGCCGTTGCCGTTGGTGTCCACAAACCAGTACGGGTACGTATGGGCATCATAGAGAATCGCCGTTCCGACGACGTCGCTCGCATACGCCTGGATGGCCTGATAGAGCAGGGCTTGCAAGCCTTCCAGTTCGTCCGCGATGCCTTCCGTCATGTCGCCGTCGCCGTCGTAGTCCCGCAGCGAGCCGGGCATGCGGATCGCGCGCAGGTCGTCGGCGGTGGCCACCTCAACGTGGCAGGTCGAGCACGCCTCGACGCGGACTTCCAGCGAGTGCGGGCTGTGGCATTCGGCGCAAGTATCGAAAGCCGCCACATGCTCAAAACGCGGCTGGTACGCCTTGCCTTCGAACTCGAAGCCGCCATGGACTTCCGAGCCGAACAGGCTGGCGGCTGCCGCAAAGTAGTGGATATTCACGAACGACAACGCGTCGCTCGGCTCGTCCAGGTCCAGGCCCGCGTTTTCAATCGCGGCGCTGACCTGAACCATCGAGGCCCGCCCCTGGTGGCATTCCATGCAGCGCCCCGAGGGGCCGACGCCGGTCATCTCCACGCCGGACGGGAAGACCACGCTGTCCAGCGTGACCGCCGTCGCGTTGTGGCAGACCGTGCAGGTCACGACCGTGCCGATCGGCGCGGGGTTATCAACCACGCCGGGTGCGGTCCCATCATCACCCAGGAAGTCGAGATAGCCGCCCTCGCTGTGACACTTCGCACAGGCGACCGGGACTTCCGCCGGATCTTCCTCGTCCCAGTGGACAAAAGCTTCCGCTTCCGCGTCCGCGTGCGCCGAGCCGGCCCACGCCTCGACGATCCAGTCGGGGCACAGGCCATCCACACATTCGCCTTCGCCATCCTGAGCGAGCACGGGCGCGGACGGACTCTGGATCCACATCAGGGCCGCTGCCGAAAGCAACAGCAGTGCGGCCAGGACTAACAAGTGGGAATACTTCATTGCGTGCTCCTTCAGTCAGTTTTTTGACTTCCCTGTAAATCCCTCAGATCGGATTGCGCAGTGGCTGACAAGTCGAGCATGGGACACAAGGGTGCAGTTTCACCTCCTCAAAGGTTTCCCCCTTCGGCAGACAGTGTGGCTGCCAATGCCGGGCGCTACACGCGTCAGACACCGGTGCTCAGCACGCGGGACATAAAGAGGCAACGACGGAGCGGCGTCACAAACTAGCGCACCGAGAGGCATCGCGACCACATAGCTCAATTTTATCTGGAATCCAAAAATCGCGATACCGTTGATTGCCCAACGAAAGATTGCCCAAGCAAGCATTTCGCCCGGCGTGGAAGCAGAGCGGATCACAACGCGCCGGCGGGCTGCCAGCGCGTGGGTGGGTGATGCTGGTTGGCCTTACCGGCTGCGAGCGCTACTTCCCCGCGAAAGCCGCGCGCGCGACGCGCTCCACCGAGGCCGGATCGTGCTCGCCGTGCGTCCAGCGATCCAGCCAGCGGCGCGTGCCGGGCAAGAGCAGATACACCAGCAGCGCGGTGCTCAGCAGCGGCGCAGGGGCAAACATCGAGAAAGTGCCCTTGTCGATCATGCTCTCCACGGCCACCGGGTACCCGCCGAGCATCGACATGATCGCAGCGCCCAGCCCTACCGGGAGCGCCCAACTCCGCCGCCCCAGTAGCGCGAAGATAAACACCGCCCAAGCGATCGATGCCCACCAGTTCACCTGCTGCACCATCACATACAGCCCCTGCACAATGTCGTCTTCCACGATCTGGATGCGATCGATCGCCGCGACACCGTCCATAAAGGACAGTACGTACGCCAGCCCGGCCACAAACGCCAGCACAGCCGGTTTGCGGCTTACCTGCCTCAGCCACACTAGCCCGATCCACAGCGCCAGGCTGGGCACAAACACCAGCGCCATATACGGCGTCTGGCTGCGGCTCATGGCCGGGATCATCGGGAAGAAGCTGCACAGCAGGCTGAGCGTCGCGGCGATCACGGCCAGCATCCACGCCCAGGGCTGCCGCATGGCGAACCCGTAGAGCGCCACAGCCCAGAGCGCCACCGCCGCCGCCATCAGATAGCCCAGCACGGGAAAGACGTAGCGAATCACATTCGCCTCATCCGGCCGCCCGGCGTCCAGCTCGACCTGGATCAGATGGTTGTAACTGAGGACGAAGATGGCGAACCCAAGCCCTGCGGCGAGGATGCCTACCGCCGCGAGCAGCGCGCCGAGCCTGCGGGAATACCCATTGGACATCGTGTCGTTCTCCTTCTCAAGCAGCAACCTGTCATCGGCTTTTTGTTTTGTGATATCACACCTGAAGCACGGCGTCTTTGCCAAAGCGCAAATCGCGCGTCTGCGCGGCGCAGCAGCGCCGGATGTGTCATAATGGACGGCAGCGATTGGCCGGGTTCAACAGCGGAGTTGGCGATGAGCGGCTCACTGGAGCAGCTTCTGGCGCACAACGCGGTCTTTGCGGAATTGAGTCAGACACAGCGCGCTCTGGCGGCGGGACGTGCCCTGCGTCGCCATTCTCCGGCGGGCACGTTCCTCACCCAGTACGGGGATATCTGGCCGTTTCTGTTCATTGTGGGGGCGGGCGCGGTCGATGCGGTGAAAGAATCACCGGATGGGCGCCAGCTCATTGTGCTCACGCTGGCACCCGGCGATCTGTTCTGGGGGCTGGCTTTCTTCAACGACGGCATGCAGACGCCCGTCGCGTTGGTCGCGCAAGACGCGACCGATCTTTACCTCTGGCCACGCGACGCGCTGCTGCCGCTGCTGCTGGAGACTCCGCGCGCGCTGTGGCGTCTGAGCCAGCTTATGGTGATGCGCATGGCGCAGGCCAGCCAGATCGTCGAAGGGCTGGCTTTTCAGCCGGTTTCAGGACGGCTGGCCCGCTTCCTGCTCGACCAGTTCGCGCACGCCGGCGAGCCGTCGTTAGAGCGCACGCTCACCCTCGACGAGATCGCCGCCCGAATCGGCTCCACGCGCGAGATGGTCTGCCGCGCGCTCTATCAGTTCTCGGACAAGAACTACATCCGCATCACCCGCACCGAGTTCAAACTGATCGACGAAGGCGGGCTGGCCGAAATTGCCAGGGGCAGCTAGAAGCGCCCTACTCCCCCGTATACAACTGCCTGGCGCGCTCCATGCGCGCGGTGCTGTCGTCCAGGCCGCCGGGGCGGTTGCGCGCCAGCCAGACGGCGCGGTGCTCCTGCATGATCGCGTCCAGTTCGGCGGCCATATCCTGCCGCGATAGCCGGCCGTCTCCCATCTGCAACAGAGCGCGCTTCGCGCCGTGACGCAGCATCCGCGCGATATGCGCGTACTCGCGCCGGATCAGGTCGGCATCGGGAACGGCCATGCGCGCCCGGTCCAGCGGCGCTACAATGGCGTCGATGGCCGCCAGCGCCTCGTGCAGCCGCGCCCGCAGCCCTTCATCGGCGCGCAGCTCCGGCTTGAGCGGCACGCGGTAGATATTGAACAGCAGGTTACCCGGCCGGGCGGGATACTGGTAGATGTTGCCCAGGTCGTAGGCCAGCCGCCCCATGATTCGCGCCTCGTCTTCGAAGGCGAAAGTATCCAGCGCGAGGGGCAGATCGAGATCGGTGTTGGTGGCGTAGGCCCAGCTTACCGCCGCGCCAAAGGCGTAGCCCAAGTAGCTCACCGGAAGCGGCTGCCAGTGCCCGTGATCGCCCCAATCCGTGTTGAGCAACCCGCGCGCGCCGTTATCCAGCCCATGTGCGGCGGCGCTGCGGATGTTCGCGATGCAGTTATCGGTCCGCCCGGAGAGGCTGCTCCAACTTGACGTGCCGGGGCAGACATAGAACGGCACGCCTGACTCGGCAAACAGGCGCGTCTTGCCCTCGAAATCGTGATCCGCCTCATAGCCCCATTCGAGGGCGATGGCATCCTTTGGCACTTCCGGCACCAGGTCCGGATACTGGTTGATGATGTCGCCCCAGAACTGCATTGTGCGGCCGTGCTCCTGCACCAGCCGGTAAATGCTCAGCAAGAAATCGAGGTAGACGCGCCCTTTGCCGCGCGCCTCGACCAGCGCCCGGCTGCGGCCCAGCCCCAGGTCGAATGTCTCATCACAACCCACATTGAACAGCTTGCTGGTGAAGTTCGGCAGCAGTTCCGCGTACAGCCCGGCCAGGAAGGTCAATGACTCGGGCACGGCGGGCGACAGGCTGAATGGGGGCAGCATCTCACCCCACGGCGCGGGGAACGGCCCATCCGTCTCGGCCATAAAGCGATAACGCTCGTGCTCGAACCAGCGATGCATATGGCCAAAGCTGTTCTGGTTAGGGACCAGCTCGACAAAACGCTCGCGGCAGTAGGCGTCCAAAGCGCGGATCTGCTCGGCGGTCATCGGCGAAGCGTGTTCCCACACCTCGCGGTGATCGCGGTAGGCGAAGGTGTGCTCGGTATAAAGCTGGAACTGGTTGATCTTCCACCCGGCGAGCTTATCGACCAGCGCGAAGAGCGTGTCCATTGTGGGCACTTTGTCGCGGCTGATGTCCAACATCACGCCCCGCACCGGAAAGTCCGGCCAGTCGTCGATCACCAGCGCCGGCAGGGTGCGCCCGTGGGTTTGGAGAAGCTGGGCCAGGGTGGCCGCGGCATAAAACGCGCCGGGCGCCCCGCCGGCCGCAATCTCGATCCCCTCGTCCGTCACTGCCAGCCGGTAGCCCTGGTCCGATGGGATCCGCTCGTCCCAGGTGATGGTGAGCGCGGCGGGACCCCGATCCTCGCGCGGCCAGCGCAGCCCGGCGTGCCGTTCCAGCGCCGCGTGGATGCGCCGGACGGTCGGTTCCAGGTCCGCATCACGCGGCACACGGAGCGCGATGTGCCCCGTTTCCGGCAGGGAGACCGTCCCCCCTGTCAGTTCCAGGTGCTGCGGGCACGGCAGCAGAGTCAGCGGGCACGGCATCGTCAACCTCTCCTCTCAAAGCCTGACGAGCAGGGTAACCAGTCTGGCTTCCACTATATCCGGCCTGCGCGCCGCGGGCCACTACAGCGGTAACCCCGGCGTCTACTCTTCTCGGCCCGGCTCTGGCACAAAGCCGATGCGTTCCAACGCGGGCGCGATCTCCGGATTCGACATGAACAGACGCCAGGGCAGCCCCGTCCGGTAGTTCTCGATCATGACCACAATGGGCGCCTGGTTCAGCCCCATGAAAATGCTTGAAACGTAGTTTTCCGTCAGGTTGAACGCGTCGCGGAAGCCGTAGATGCCCCATAGCCGTTCCCCGCGCACATAGTAAAAATGCTTCAGGGCGCGCATCGACTCTTCCGGCGTGTAGGGGAAGGCGCTGAGGGCAGCCGTCGGCGTGATCGTGCCGTTGTCCTGGCTCGGGCGTGGCTCATGCGCCATGTACCCCGTGTGATCGTCGCTGGCAGTCAGGCCCCAGCAGTCCTCGCCGTATCCCCGGTAGCCGCGGGGGTTAGCGATGCAGTAGCGGTAGTTGATCAGCGAGATTCGCCGGTTGTTCTCGAAGTAGTTGGTGAAGCGATCGCGCCAGCCGCGCGGATCGAAGCCCAGGAACGAGTAGTGCGTGAAGAACAGCGGCCCGCCCGGCCCCACCCCAACCGGCAGTTCCAGCCCGAAGTAGCTGTGCCCGTTGGCATAGTGATCTCCGGCGGTGGTCCTGCCCCAGTTCTGCCGGTACCGCTGCGCCCGCCTCGACTGCGACGCCCAACCGGTGTCATACAACGACGCCGGGACGGGGTGCGTCGGCGAGGCAATCGCCAGCAGATAGGCGATCATTGTCTCGTTCCAGCCGATCAGTGGGTGGTCGATGTGAAAGCCGTCCGTGGGCGACCAGTGCCAGTACAGATAGTCCGGGTCCGCCGGGTTGCGGTACCAGTCCCACTCGACCTCTTCCCACAGGCGCGTGATGCGCGCCCGGAGCGTGCGCTCCGCCGGGGTATCGCGGTCGAAATACTGGCGGGCGGTCAGCAGCCCCTGCACCAGGAAGGCCGTCTCGACCAGATCGCCCCCGTTGTCGTATTGGCCGAAATAGGGCACGACCGACCCGTCGCGCCCGTCGAGGAAGTGCGGCCAGACGCCGTGATAGCGTTCGGCGCGCTCCAGAAAGCGCAAAATCTTGTCCAACCGCTCCAGCGCCGCGTCCCGCGTGACAAAACCGCGCTCGACGGCCACCGGCAGCGCGCTGATGCCGAAACCTGACGCGCCCAGCGCGACCAGATGCTCGTCGCCCGGCACGCACTCCAGCGCCATACCCGCGTCCGGGTGCGCCCGCTCCCAGTAATAGCGGAAGCATGCTTCCTGCACCATCGTCAGCAGGGCGTCGTCATCCAGCGGGGCCGTCTGCGCGGCGACCGTTTCCGAGGGTGGAGACACGCGGTAGGCGCGGCTGACGGCGCTGATCCGATAATAAACCCTGGCGCCGGCCCGCCCGACATAATCGGTGTAGCGGTCGAAGGCGGGATTCTGGATGCCGATCGGCGCGAACGTCTCACCGTCTTCGGAGCGCTCGACCAGCACATATTCCAGGGTGGGATCGGACGGCAGGTCCCAGCGCAGATCGACGTGCCGGTCGTAGGCACGCGCTTCCAGCCGGGCCGGGGGTGTGGCAGGGGTGTCGGTCGCGGCAAAACGCACTTTGATCTCGTCCAGGTAGAGCGTGTGCGGCAGATCGTCGTCAAGCGACTGGGTGACGACGATCCGCGCCGTCCGACTGAAGTCGATCGCGGTCGTGATGGGTGCGAAATCCGCGAACGGGATCTCGATGTACACCCACTGCCCGGCGGGCAGATCGCCCACCCGATCATCCAGCCGGAGTGGAAGCGTCGACAGGCCGGTATCCAGCACAAGCTGGAGCATCGGCAGATGTTCGGCGTGGATCGGCGTTTCGGCATAGCACCAGAAAGTTAGCCGGTCGCCCTCGAGGCGCTGCGCGCGGCCCCGCCAGCGTTCCAGATGCACCGCGGCGCGCCAGTCTCCGCCAGAGCCGGAGCGCCAGCTCAGCTTGAGGCTGTGGGGCGGGCTGACGAACTGCTCGCGGCTGACCGGCAGCTTGCCATCCACCAGTTCCAGCGCGCTCGGCGCGATGGCGCGCCCGCTGCTGAAGTGGTAGGCGCCTTCCGTCAAGCTGTTGTCGAAAATCAAGTGGCGGTAGTAGCTGTCGTGTTCGGGCGGCAGAACCATCGTCTCAATCTCCATCGTCGGGTGGCGTGCGCTGGAAAAGGGGCGGCTCGCGATCCGGCCGCCCCTGGCAACAACCCGGCAGCAGGCGCGCGGCGCGCCTAGCCGCCCTTCACTTCCTCGAGGTAGGCGGGTGTGACCGCGTAGTCGCCCGCGCTCTCGACAAAGCCCATCGCGTCCAGCGCCTGCTGGACCGGCTCAAGCTGCATAAACAGGTCCCAGACGAAGCCGTCCTGATAGTTGGTGATCATCAGCAAAATGTCGCCCTGGTCGATCCCGATATGCTCGACGGAATACCAGTCTTCGGCGGCATTGATGGCGCTGACAAACCCATATTCGCGCCAGACCTTCGGGCCGTACTCGCGCAGCATGGCGCGCATTCCCTCAAGCGCCGCGTCCGGCGTGAACGGCAGGCAGGCGATCGAGGCGTAAGGCGCGATCGTCCCGTCGTGATTGCCGCCGTTCGCGCCATAGGCCCGATAGCCGCGCGGCCCGTCCGACGCGCTGATGCCCCACACGCCGTTCTGATAGGTGGCGAAGACATCGGCGTTGGCCTCGCTGAAGGCGCGGTTGCGCTCGCACGCCATCCGCGTGTTGTTGAAGTAGTTGGCGTAGGCGTCTTCCTTGCCCGCCAGATCCAGAAACGCCAGTGGATACTGGTACACAAACAGCGGCTCCGAGGGCAGGTAGATGTAGCCTTCCTGGGTGTTGACCGGGCGCTTCCACCGGTCCCACGTCTCCACCGGGACGGGGTGCGTCGGCGAGCCGATCGCCAGCACATAGAGCAGCAGGCTCTCGTCGAAGTGATCCCAGGTGGCGCTCAGGAAGCCGATGTCCGGCTTCCAACCCATCGAGACCATGTTGGTGTTCGCCATCATCCACTGCCAGTCCATCTGCTCGTAGAGCTGGCGGGCGAGCGCCTCGACCTCGGTGCCCTGGAAGTACTGGCCGGCGGTCAGCGCCCCGGCGATGAACAGCGCGCTGTCAATCGACGAAACCTCGCTGCTCCACACGCGCTCACCGGTCTCCATATCGACGAAGTGATAGAAGAAGCCGTTCTGCCCCTGCACGCCGCCTTCGGCGAACGTCCGCAGCGTCACCAGCGCGCGCTCATAGCCCTGGTTGTACGTGATCCAGCCGCGATCGATCCCGATCGGGATCGCTGCCAGCCCAAACCCCACCGCCGCGATGCTCGACGGCGAGTCCGGCGTGCTGCGGTCCTTGATCAGCCCATTGTTAGGATTCGCCTCGTACCAGAAGTAGTCGAACGTCTCGTGCGCCACCGCATCCAGCAGCCCGACATCGTCCAGCGACAGCAGCAGTGCCACCTCGCGCTCGTACACCGTGTCGGCGGTCAGCGGCGCGGCTTCTTCGGCGGCCCCGGCGGGTGCTGCCTCGGGCGCGGGCGCCAGCGTGATGCTGCCCAGATAGAACGGCTCGGTCAGCACGATCTTGTTCTCATTGGCGTCGGCGTGGAAGAACGCCAGATAGAGCAGATAGGCTCCGTTAGTGTTGATGCGCTGCATCACCGGATCGAGCACGAAGACGGCGCGCGTCCAGCCCGAGTCGCCCTCGATCTGGCCGAACACCCCGCCGGCCCAGGTCCACTCACCTGTGATCTCGGCCAGGCCCATGAACACCCGGTTGGGGTTGACGGCATTCTCCGGCGGCAGGTACAACTCCAGCTCAACCTGGCCGTGCGTGATCCAGCCTTGCAGGTTGTTCCCGCTCACCGGGAACGACAGCTTCGTTTCGTCCGCTGTACCGCTGGGGATCACCTGGAGCGACTGCGCGCCGGACGGAGTCAGCACGTCGGGACTCTGAGCGAAATTGGACCCGGTGTTATCGTCACCGAGCATGCCGGGGTTCTTCGCTTCCCACGCCGCCCAGAGGATCGGTTCGGTCGCAGCTGGCGCTCCGGTTTCGGGCGCGGCTTCCACCCCGCTGAGGACCATGCTTCCCAGATAAAACGGCTCGGTCAGCGGGGTTTTGTTGTCGTTCTCGTCGGCATAGAAGAACGACAGGTAGATCATGTAGCTGGCGTCCGGATCGGGGGCGCGCATGGCAGCATCCGGCGTGTAGACGACTGCATTCCAGCCGGGTTGCGCCTCTGTCTCGCTGAACACGCCGCCAACCCATGTCCATTCGCCGCCGATATCCGCCATCCCCATGAAGAAGCGATTCGGGTTCAGCGCGTTCTCTTCCGGCAGATACACATCGAGCGCGACCTGCCGGTGCGTCGCCCATTCCTGCAGGTCCGCCCCGCTGACCGGGAAGGCGAGCTTGGTCTCCTCGGCAGAGCCGGACGGCGTCACCTGGAGCGTGGGCGCGCCGGACGGCGAGAGCACGTCCTCGCTGAGCGCGAAGGCCGAGCCGCTGTTGTCGTCGCCCAGCGTGCTTATGTCCTTATTCTCCCACGCGGCCCAGACGACTCCCTCGTCCTGCGCGATGGAAACCGTGGGATGCACGCCTGCCGCCACCAGCACGACAGCCGCGATCAGAACGATTGACATCAACTGTTTGCTCATGATGAACTCCTTAACCCCTCAAGGACTATTTGCTGCGGCGAATGAGTTGCGATGCGCAGGAGCCGGGCGGCTCGCGGGCAAAGCGTTTTTACCAGGCCGGCTTCATCTCTGAGCGGAGAAAATCACCCCTTTCAACCTCTTGCGTGACGGACGGGAACCTGATACGATAAAAGCGTTTACAGCGCCGCATTTTCTATCGTATCACAAGATTTGCAGATGGCAGCAACAATTTTTGACGTCGCCCAGCACGCCGGAGTATCCATCGGCACGGTATCGCGTGTCTTCAACAACCGCGACCGGGTCCACCCCGAGACGCGCGAGCGCGTGCTGCGCGCCATTCGCGAGCTGAACTATCAGCCAAACGCGCTGGCGCGCGGGCTGGCCAGCCAGCAAACCGACACGCTCGGCCTGGTGATCCCCCAGGTTAACGATCCGTTCTTCTTCGAGATTGTGCGCGGCGTGGAAGACGCCGCTTCAGCGGCGGGCTACAACCTGTTGATCGCCAGCCAGCCGCGCCAGCCGGGCGAGCATTCGTACCTGCGCCTGTTCCACCGCGGCCACGTGGACGCGATGGTCCTGGTGGCGATCGATGTGCTGGCGCACGAAGTGCAGGCCATCATCGATCGCGGGGTACCGATCGTGCTCGTGCAGCAGGATGTTGGCCGCAATATCCCAACCTTCCTGGCCGACAACTACTACGGCGCCCGCACCTTGATCGAGCACCTGGTCGACGTGCACGGCTACCGGCGCGTGGCGTTCATCTCCGGCACCGACTACACGCCGGACAGCCGCGAACGGCTGCGCGGGCTGCGCGACGTGCTGGCCGAGCGCGGCCTGGACCTGCCCGCCGCCTATATCACACACGGGGACTACCTGCGCGGCAGCGGCTACCGCGCCATGCAGAAGCTGCTCGACCTGCCCGACCGCCCGGAAGCCGTCTTCGCCGCCAACGATCAGATGGCCGCCGACGCCATCATCGCGGCGCAGGCACGTGGCCTGTGCGTCCCGGATGATATCGCCGTAGTAGGTTTCGACGACGTGCCGATGGCCAGCTACGTCAACCCGCCGCTGACCACCGTCAGCCAGCCGGTCTATGAGTTGGGGTGGCAAGCTGCCCGTCTGGCGCTCGAAGCCAGCCGCGAGGACTCGGACGCCCGGCCCCTCTCGCCGCGCATGGTTCAACTGCCGACGACGCTGGTAGTTCGCCACTCGTGCGGCTGCGCCGGTTAGAGCAAGCTGTCCCACAAGGACAGCTCTTTCTTATCTGGCGTGTAAAAGCGTTTTAATCAAGGGTGTGGGTAACACGGTGAGCGGCACAATCGCCTCACCCGCCCTGGTCTAAGAGTCCGGTTTTCGGTTTGTAGAAGGAGAATTGTTCATGTTTGCTCCACACACTCTCTCTCGTCGGATCCCATTTGTCTTCACCCTGATCGTTGTGCTGCTGGCCGGGGCCGTCGCCAGCGCGCAGGAGCCGCCCATGGCCAATTCGATCCGCGTCTCGGTGGTGGCCGGCGCCATGCAAGACACAATGACCAAGCTGGTCAACGCCTACCAGGAAGCCAATCCGGGCGTGACCGTCACGCTGGAACTGGAGCCGGAAGGCGGTGCGTTCCAGGCGCTGATCGCGGCGGGCAACCAGCCCGACCTGATCATCACCTCGTTCGGCCCGCAGCTTGGCACCCTTGCCGAGCAGGGCGCGGCGGTGGCGCTGGAAGACCTGCCCGGTGCGGATGAGCTGTTCGCCCGGCTGGAGCCGGCGTCGGTCCAGCGGCTTTACGGTCACAACTATTACGTCCCGATTGGGGCGGATGTCACGCTCATGATCTATAACAAGGCGCTGTTCGAGGAAGCCGGCCTGGATCCCGATAACCCGCCTAAGACCTGGGACGAGTTCCTGGCGGCAATCGAGGCAATCGACGCGCTTCCCCCGCGTGAGAACGGCGACGACGTCTACGGGACCGTCTTCTGGAACGAGGCGTTGCAGTGGGGCGGCTGGTACTGGAACATGCTCCAGCCGATCTACCTCAATGCCAACCAGGGCCGGTGCCAGCTTCTGAACAACCTGGCGACCGACATCATCTTCGACCGCGAGGAATGCGAGCTGGACAAGTTCTTCGAGTTCACGCGCGCCGCCCAGCAGTTCGCCCCGCCGACCATGGAAAAGAACTTCTTCAGCCGCACCATTGGCACCTGGCTGCAGTACGGGTACTCGTGGGAGCCGAACCTGCAGTCCGCAGCGGGCGAGCCGATGGTCATCGGCGAGGATGTCGGGGTGGCGCCGGTGCCCGTGCCCGAAGAGGGCGACACGGCCTTCACAACCTTCGGTGGCCGCGCGGCCATGATCCTGAAGACCACGCCGGAGCGTGAGGCTCGCGCCTGGCACTTCCTCAACTTCCTGATGGAAGACGAGAACAACTACCTGTTCATCACCGAGCTAGGCTATCTGCCGGTGGTGACCGCTCTGCGCGACGATCCCTACTTCCAGGAAGACGCGCGCCGGCCGTTCGTCGAGCTGCTGGAGCACGGGTACATCCCCGAGCAGTTCGCCACGGCTGAGCGTGTGGCAGCGGCCCTGCAAGGGGTCTACCAGCAGGTCGTCGTCGAGGGGTCTGTCCCGCTTGAAGACGCGGTGGCCCTCGCAGCCGAAAAAGCCCGCGAAGCCATCCAAATGCCGTAAGCGGCCTTGAGCTGTGGCTGGCGGTACAGGGCAGCCTGTGCCGCCAGCCGTTTCATCACCCGGCCTCTAGGGCTTGTGACTGAGGATGGTGCCATGACCTCACTTCAGGCCACCCGCCAGCCGCCCCTCACCATGCCACAGGGCACGCCCCTCTGGCTCCGCATCCGGCGCAACGCCTGGGGCTATGTGTTCGTCTCGCCCTGGGTTGTGCTGTATATGATCTTCGGGCTGTACCCGCTGATCCTCTCGTTCTACCTGACGTTTTTTACCTACTCGTTTGTCACGCCGGAAAACCGGGCCTTCGTGGGCGTGGGCAACTGGGTCGGCGGCGCGACCGATCCGCTATTCTGGAAGGCGCTGTACAACATCGTCCTGAACCAGGCCGTTTTCATCACGCTCAAGAACGGAATCGGGCTGCTGACCGCGGCGCTGCTGTTCCGCATCACCTGGGGCGCGCGCTTCTTCCGCACCATCTACTTCCTGCCCGTGATCACGTCTACCGTGGTCCTGATGACCATCGGCGACAACCTCGCCAGCCCCGGCGGCCCGATCCAGCGCTGGATGATCAACGCCGGCATCCTGTCGGGGCCGTCGTTCTGGAAGTCGGACAACACGCTCCCCATGATCGTGATCGCGCTGATCAACACCTGGAAATGGTTCGGCATCAGCACCGTGATCCTGCTGGCCGGCATGTACGGCATCGACCCCCGCCTCTACGAAGCCGCCGCCGTCGACGGGGCGAGGGGGTGGGATATGTTCCGCCGGATCACGCTGCCGCTGCTGCGCCCGCAGTTGTTCTTCCTGCTGGTGGTCGACGTGATCAACGGGCTGCAGATGTTCACCGAAGTCTTCAGCATCGGGTTTAACGTCTACGGCGGCATCAATAACCAGGCGCTGACGCCGGTGCTGTACCTCTACGCGCAGGCCTTCGACCGGTCGAACGTGGGCTATGCGTCCACGCTGGGGCTGCTGCTGGCGTTCATCATCGCCGGGCTGACCGCCATCCAGTTCAGGTTCATCCGCTCTGAAGCGGACTAGGAGAGCGCCATGAACCGGCTCAAGCGCATCTCGCTCTCCCAACTGCTCATCTACGTGGTGCTGACGATCGGCGCGGTAGTCGTCGTTTACCCGTTCTTCTTCATGGTCAACAACTCGTTTAAGACAGGCCGCGAGATCATGCACTCGCCCGCCGCGCTGCCGTCCGAGATTACGCTGCGGGGCTATACCGGCGTGTTCGAGGAGCTTAACGTCCTGCTGCTGTTCAAAAACTCGCTGATTCTGGCCGTCTCGATCACGCTCCTCAACGCGCTCCTGAGCGCGCTGGCCGGCTATGCCTTCGCCAAGATCCCATTTCCCGGCCGGGGCCGGATCTTCGGCTTCATGCTGCTCACGATGATGATCCCCGGCGTTCTGTTCCTGATTCCGACCTACGTCTTCATCTACAACCTGGGCTGGGTCGGGCGCTACGAGGCACTGATCGTGCCCTCGGCAGTGTCGGTCTTCAATATCTTTCTGGTGCGCCAGTTCATGCTCGGCATTCCGGACGAGCTGGTTGAGGCAGCACGCATCGACGGCGCGGGCGAGATCACGATCTTCACGCGCATCATCCTGCCGCTGGCGCGCCCTGCTCTGGCAACCGTCGCCATCCTGACTTTTATGGGAAGCTGGAACGACTTCTTCGGCCCGCTGCTCTATCTCAACCGGCCGGACCGCTGGACGCTCCAGCTTGGGCTGCTGCAGTTTCGCGGCACCGTCCCCGGCGAGAACTCCGAGCAGATCTGGGCGTTGACCACCCTGATCACCCTGCCGATCGTCGTGGTCTACTTCTTCATTCAGGAGCAGTTTGTCAAAGCGTTCGCCAATGTATCGCTGAGCAAGTAAGCTGATGGCCGAAATGACGCTCCCGACAACCCCCACACCTGCCCCGGTTCGCGCCCGGCCTTCGCGCGCGCTGTTGCTGATCGGCGGCGCGATCCTGATCTTTGTCGCGACGTATGTGCTCGCCTGGTGGGATGCGTACCGCCTGACCAGCGACTACATCCAGGACGCCGACCGCAGCTACGAAGAAGGCCGCTATCTCGACGCCCTGACCGGTTACGAAGCATTCGACCAGGCCACCCGGAAATATGTGCCCTACGGTGGCTATCTCCAGGTTGAGCGGATCTGGTCGAACCGATACGCCTTCCCGGTGCCGGATGCCGTCGAGAAAGCGCGCGCGCGGATCGACGACATCATCTACACGCGCCTGACGCTGGAAGACGCCGAGACGTTTGTGCAGCGGAACATCGGGCGCAGCAACCCCGCGATGGGGTTGATCTATCTACGCCTGGGCGAGCTGTACGAGGAAGCGGGCGAGCTGCGCGACGCCGAAGATATCTACGAGTCGATCCCCGATCTGTTCCCCAACGACGAGGAACTGATCGCACGGGCGCGCGCCGATCTCGAACAACTTCGCCAGAAACTCGCGGATGGTTAACTCTAGAGGCGAACAAACAACGATGGCTCAGTTGCAGACCAAGTACGGGTATTTCAGTGACGATGGACGCGAATACGTGATCACCCGCGCCGACACGCCCATGCCCTGGATCAACGTGCTGACCAACGGCGACTACGGCCTGGTGCTGTCTCAGGCGGGCAGCGGCTATAGCTGGCGCACACACGCCAGCCTCAACCGCCTGACGCGCTGGGATCAGGATTTGATCCGCGACAACTGGGGCAAATACCTCTACTTGCGCGACGCCGATACCGGTGCGTTCTGGTCACCCACCCGGCAGCCATGCGGCGCGTCGCTTGAAGACTATCGCGTTCGCCACGGCATGGGCTACTCGGTGATCGAAGGGCAGCAGGACGGAATCCGCTCCACGCTGACCGTCTTCGTGCCGCAGGACGCCCCGTGCGAAATCTGGCTGCTGCGTCTGGAAAACACCGGCGCCCGGTCCCGCTCGCTGCAGATCATCAGCTACTTTGAGTGGCTGCTGGGCGCCGCTCCGGACTGGCACCGCGAGTTCCACCGCACCTTCATCGCCACCGAGTACGACGCCGCCTGGGGCGCGCTGCTGGCGACCAAGGTACTGTGGGATCTGCCGATCGAGAGCAAAACGCACTGGAACCGTTCCTGGCCCTACGTCGGCTTTCACAGCGCCTCACTCATGCCGGCCGGCTTCGACAGCGACAAACGCGACTTTCTGGGCCGGCATGGCGACCTGCACCGGCCCCAGGCGGTGGTCGAAGGGCGAGCGGTTTGCCGCGTGGGTCGCTGGGGTGACCCGATCGGCAGCCTGCAGGTTGCCGTCACCCTGGCACCGGGCGAAGCGCGCGAGATCGCCTTCACGCTGGGCATGGCGGATAACCGCGAGCAGGCGGGCACGGTTATCACGCGCTTCCGCGCAGTGGATGAGGTGCACGCCGCACTGAACGCCACACGCGCTTTCTGGCAGGAAATCGCCGGGCGCCTGACGGTCGAAACGTCCGATCCGGCGGTCAACGTGCTGGCTAACGGCTGGCTGCAAGTCCAGGCCATCGCCGGGCGGCTGATGGGCCGCACCGCCTACTACCAGACCGGCGGCGCCTACGGCTACCGCGACCAGCTTCAGGACAGCCTGATCTGGCTGCTGCTCGGCCTGCCGGAGCGAACCCTGGATCAGATCAAGCTGCACGCCGCGCACCAGTATCAGGACGGGGTGGTGCTGCACTGGTGGCACCCGCTGGCGGAAACCGGCCTGCGCTCCGAGTACAGCGACGACCTGCTCTGGCTGCCGTTTGTCCTGCTGCACTATCTGCGCGAAACGGACGACTTCTCGGCGCTGGACGAAGTCGTACCCTTCTATGACGGCGGCGAGGCGACACTGCGCGAGCACTGCCTGCGCTCGTTCGAGATGGCGCTCAGCCGGATCAGCCCGCGCGGGCTGCCGCTGATCCTCAAAGCGGACTGGAACGACGGGCTGAACGCCGTGGGCGCCGAGGGGCGCGGCGAAAGCGTCTGGATGGCGCACTTCCTGCACTATTTACTGAACACCTGGGTTGACCTGGGGCTGGCCGATGACCGCACCGCCACCCGCTTCCGCCAGGAAGCCGAGCGTCTGCGCGCCGCCGTCAACGAGCACGCCTGGGACGGCGCATGGTACTGGCGCGCCACAACCGACGCGGGCGATCTGGTCGGCTCGCAGCACTCGCCGGAAGGCAAGATCTTCCTCAACGCGCAGACCTGGGCCGTGCTGGGCGGCACCGCGCCGGACGACCGCGCCCGGCAGGCGCTGGCTTCCGCCCGCGAGCATCTTTATTCGGATTACGGGCCGCTGCTGCTGGCGCCCGCCTACACCACACCCAACCCGGCCATCGGCTATCTGTCGCGGTACGCGCCCGGCACGCGCGAAAACGGCGGAGTCTACTGCCACGCCGCGTGCTGGGCCGTGCTGGACGAGCGCCAAATGAACGGCGCGCAAGCTG
>DYEN01000435.1 GCA_020725705.1 Anaerolinea sp. | reverse complement strand
ACCTGGTCGACGCGGCGCGCATGGACGGCGCGTCGGAGTTTCGCGTCTTCGCGCGCATCATGCTACCCCTCACGCGCCCAGCGCTGGCGACCGTCACCGTCTTCAACATGATCCCGATCTGGAACGATCTGTGGTTCCCGTTAATTCTGACACGGGCGGAGAATGTCCGGACCGTCACTTATGGCGTGTCGCTGCTGTTCGGCCAGTACCAGACGGACTGGAACGCCATCCTCAGCACGCTCTCGCTGGCCTCGCTGCCGGTTTTGCTGCTGTACCTGCTGATGTCCAAGCAGTTCATCAAGGGCCTGACCGCCGGAGCGGTCAAGGGCTAGACGCGACCCGCCGGTGTGGCGCGGGGTTGGAGCAGGCTTCGCTGGGGGGCCTGCTCTTTTTGTTTTGCCCCCGCTCCGACCTTTGTCCGGCGCGCTCTCCGCCTAAGGGCGGATGTGCCGCGCGTGGTTGCGGCGTATTGTTGGAAAGTGACACCACAGGCGAACAGCAGACAAACCACACAAGGAGAGCCTCGATGGCTGCGATGCCGACAACGTTGATGCACATCACGCAGACGTCGCTCGACGCCTTGCGCGCCGCGATCCAGGGCGCCGTGATTGCGCCGGACGATCCCGAGTATGATGAAGCACGGCTGGCCTGGAACCGCGTTGTAGACCAGCACCCGGCGCTGATCGTCCGCGCGCAGACGGCGGCGGATATCGTCGAAGCGGTGCGCTTCGCGCGGGGGGCGGGGATGGGGATCGCGGTGCAGTCAACCGGGCACGGCGTGGTTGTGCCGGCGGACGACGCAATGCTGATCCTTACCTCGCGCCTGCTCGACGTGGCGATCGATGCGGAGAGCCAGACGGCCTGGGTGGGCGCCGGCGCCAAATGGGGCCAGGTGCTCGAAAAGGCTCAGGCTGTCGGGCTGGCGCCGCTGCTCGGATCGTCGCCGGGGGTGGGCGTCGTCGGGTATACGCTCGGCGGCGGCATGGGCTGGCTGGCCCGCAAGTACGGCATGGCGCTCGACAGCGTGCTGCGCTTCGAGATCGTCACGGCGGACGGGCGCTTGATTGAAGCCAGCGAGAGCAAGAACAGCGATCTGTTCTGGGCGCTGCGCGGCGGTGGCGGCGGTTTTGCGATCATCACCGGGATGGAGATCAAACTCTACCCGGTCGCGACCGTCTTCGGCGGCGATATGGTGTACCCGATTGAGGTTGCCAGAGAAGTCTACACCCGCTACCGCGACTGGATCGCCACGGCACCGGACGAGCTAACGTCGTCGATTGTGACGATGAACTTCCCGCCGATCCCGCAGGTGCCCGAGATTTTGCGTGGCAAGTCCGGCGTGATCCTGCGCGGCTGCTACGCCGGCCCGGTCGACGAGGGGCAGGCGCTGATCCAGGGGTGGTACGACTGGATGCCGCCGCTGGTGAGCAGTTTCCGGGCTATGCCGTTCGGCGAGGTGGCGTCGATCAGCAAGGATCCGCTCCAGCCTAGCCCCGGCGTATCGTCGGGCGGCTGGCTGACCGACCTGGATGACGAGGCCATCGACACGATCCTGCGCTACGCCGTCGCGAGCAACGGGTCGCCGCTGACGGTGACCGAAGTCCGGCACGCGGGCGGGGCGATCGGCCGGGTGGCACCGGACGCCAACGCTTTCGGTCACCGCGACGCGCCCCTGGTGCTCAGCCTGATCGGGATGGCACCCACGCCCGAACGAAAGGCCAGGATGGAACAGTACATGGCGGAGTTCAAGCAGGCGCTCGCACCGCACCTCGCCGGCGTGTACATGAACTTCCTGGGCGGAGCCGAAGCCCGCGCGCGGACGCAGGACGCCTATTCGGAAGCCACTTATCGCCGCCTGATGGCGATCAAGGCCCGCTACGATCCGGATAACGTCTTCCGCTACGCTTTCGCTATCGACCCGTCGGCGGACGCCTGACCCGCTGCGACAGGTCCCAATCGACACGAACGCCCGGAGCACTGTTTGCCCCGGGCGTTTGAGTCCTGTGCAAGGGCCGCGCTCTAGTCCGCCGGCTTGAAGGTGTGGATATTCATTTCCTGGATGGTGCCGGTCACGGTGTAGATGATCCGCTCGGCGACGTTGGTCGCCAGGTCGCCCACGCGTTCCAGGTTCTGGGCGGCGCGCATAACACCAAACGAGGCGGTGATCTTCTTCTCTTTCGGCGACTTAGCGACCTGTTCGATGGTCTGGTTCAGCACGTCGGCGAACAGCGCGTCTAGCTCGGCATCGCGCTCGGCGACTTGGGCGGCCAGGGCGATGTCGTCGTTGGCGTAGGCCTGGATGCAGTTTTGCAGCATCAGCTTGACCAGCTTGCTCATGCGCTCCAGTT
>DYEN01000031.1 GCA_020725705.1 Anaerolinea sp. | reverse complement strand
GCCTACGATCCGCGCGGGATGCAGGGGCAGGGGCTGCTGTTCGCCACCAGCAACCGGGGCGCGTGCCATATGCGGGGGAACATGCTCGGGCTGGAAGTGCTTGGCCTGCCCAAGCTGATCGACCGGCTGCAGGTGCAGGGCAAAGCAGGTTATGTCATCCTCAACCAGAACTCCAGCAGCGTGCTCGATTCGCTGGTGGCCTGCAAGTTCGCCCATATTGCCGTGGCCGACGAGTATTTCGCGCGGGCGCTGACGGCCCTGACCGGCGTTGAGTATCCCACCGGCGAGATGCTGCGCGCGGGCGAGCGCATCTGGACGCTGGAGCGGCTGTATAATATCCGTGAGGGATTCACTCGCGCCGACGACACCCTGCCCCCACGCCTGCTGACCGAGCCGGCAACCGGGAACAGCGCCGGCGAGGTGAGCCACCTGGAGCCGATGCTGGACGAATACTATCGCGCCCGTGGCTGGGACAGCAACGGCGTGCCGCGCCCGGCCAAGCTGGTTGAATTGGGCCTGGCCGAGCTGGTGGGGGAGATATTGCAGTGATCGACCAACGCGTCTACGAGATGTTTCGCGACATCGGTCGCGATATGTACGTGCACAATCTGGTGTCGTCGCATGGTGGCAACATCAGCGTGCGCTTTGGCGACCGCATCCTGATCAAGCGGCGCGGCGCGATGTTGGGCCGCCTCAAACCGCATGACATCATCGAAACCGGCCTGGAAAAGAACGACAGCGGCGTGGCGCTGGCCTCGACGGAGCTGATCGTCCACCGCGCCATTTACAAGGCGACGCCTGCGCTGGCGGTGGTGCACGCGCACCCGCGCCATGCCATCGCGCTCTCGCTGACACGCGACGAGATCGTGCCGATCGACAACGAGGGGTCGTATCTGCTGAAGAAGGTCCCGGTCGTCTCGGTCGAGTTCGCGTCCGGCACGAAGCAGATGGCCGACGCCATCGCCGACGCGCTGAGTGCCTACAAGATCGTCTTTCTGCGCGGGCACGGCAGCTTCGCGACCGGCCAGACACTCGATGAGGCGTTCCAGTGGACCGACGCGCTCGAAGAGGCGGCGGAGATCATCATGTACGCCAAGATACTCAATGAAGAGATGATCGAATACCGCCGTATGAGCGACTCGTACAGCAAGTGGTAGCGGGGCCGTAAGCCGTGGCGCAGACTAAAACCATCACCCTGCTGGCGCAGCTTCGCGCGTTGGCGGGTCAGAAGGCGATTGACGTGACGGTCGATGACGGCGCGACCGTCCGCGACTTGCTGCGCGCGCTGGCCGATGCCTATCCGGCGCTGGCTGAGCGCGTGCTGGAGGCCGATTTCACGCTGCGCGGTGATATGCAGCTTGTGCTCGACGGGCGCCATCTGGCCCTGCTGCCCGGCGGGCTGGATACACCGGTTGCGGGGGTGCGCCAGATGATGCTGATCCCGCCGGTCTCCGGTGGTTAGGATGGGACACATGAACGTCCGGCTGGCCTACGGCAAGACAGGGCTTTCTCTGGAGTTGCCCGGCGATCTGAACGTGACCGTGATCGAGCCGCGCTATGTGCCGGGGCTGCCCGACCCGGCAGCGGCGCTCGACCGGGCACTGGCCGCGTCGATTGGCTCGGCCCCGCTGGCGGAGCGCGTGCGCCCGTCCGACCGTGTCGGGATCGTCTTCAGCGACATCACCCGCCCTACACCGAACGAGATCATCATCCCCGCCATCCGGCGTGCGCTGACGCATGTGCCCGATGCTCAGATCACGCTGTTCAACGCGACGGGCACGCACCGCCCCAACACCGACGCCGAGCTGCGCCAGATGTTGGGCGCCGAGGTGGTGGAGCGCTTTCGCATTGTGCAGAACGACGCCCGCGCCGAGGGCCAGCACATCTTGCTAGGCGAGACGTCCAGCGGCAACGCGATCTGGCTGCTGCGCGAGTTTGTCGAATGCGACGTACACATCCTGACCGGCTTCATCGAACCGCACTTCTTCGCCGGATATTCGGGCGGGGGCAAGGCGATCATGCCGGGGCTGGCGCGGCTGGACACGATCATGCACAACCACCGCGCCGCGCACATCGACGATCCGCGGGCGCGCTGGGGCATCACCGACGGCAACCCGCTGTGGGAAGACGTGCGCGACGCGGCGCGGATGGTCCCGGAGACGTTTCTGGTCAACGTAACGCTGAACCGCGACAAGCAGATCACGGCGGTTTTCGCGGGCGATCTCGAAGCGGCGCACGCGCAGGGCTGCGCTTATGTCAAGGAACACGCCATGGTCGGCGTGGATGCCCCGTTCGATGTGGTGATCACCAGCAATTCGGGCTACCCGCTTGACCTCAACGTCTACCAGTCGGTCAAGGGCATGAGCGCAGCGGCGCAGATCGTGCGCCCTGGCGGGACGATCATCATCGCCGCCGACTGCTGGGACGGCCTGCCCGATCACGGCGAGTACCGGCGCCTGCTGGCCGGGGCACGCAGCATCGACGACGTTCTGGCGATGGTCCGCGCGCCGGGCTTTGCGTCGCAAGATATGTGGCAGGTGCAGGTCCAGGCGCTGGTCTCGCAGCGGGCCGAGGTGCTGTTCTATAGTCACAACCTGACCGACGCGCAACTCCGCGACGCGCTGCTGACGCCCTGCCGGGATATCGGCGCGGCGCTCGAACAACTGCGCGCGCGGTACGGCGACGATATGACCGTGTGCGTGCTGCCGGAAGGCCCGCAGACGATCCCGTATGTGCGCTAGCGAGCGCCTGACCCAACGTATACGCGATTGCGCATCGGGCATCCTGCTTGGCGTGCTGGCGATCCTCGCGCTGAGCACCGGGCTGATCGCGGCGCAGGGCGCGAGCGCTGATCCGGGCGTTGCAACCGCATTCCGGGCGCAAACACCGGTCCCGGATCTTGCGCAACGCCTGGTATTCAGCCGCAACGGTGTGGCGCATGCCGTTAACCTGGAAACCGGCGAGGAGACCGTCCTGAGCGGATACAACGGCTATGACGCGTCTCTCTACGCTGTCTCGCCGGACGGGGAATGGCTGGCGTCATGGCGGTTAATCACCGGGCGGCGCTGGCAGCTTAGCATGATCTCCATGGCGACCTGGCAGCGCGTCGAGTTGGGCGAGTTTTGGGCGCATACTCCGACGCTTTCCTGGTCGCCGGATGGCAAGTGGCTGGCCTTTGGCGGCATACCGTCCAACAGGCGGCGCGACTACAACGCCAGCGAGCTGTTCGTGCTCAACGTCGAAACCGGCGCGCTTAGGCGGCTGACGTTTAACCGCTTCCGCGACGATGCGCCGGATTTCTCACCCGATGGGCGATATCTGGTGTTTACCTCGGCGCAGGACGGTTACAACCGGCTACATCTCTACGACCTGGAGACCGGCGAGCGGCGCTTGCTGACCGATCAGGCGTTTGGCTACGTCCCAGCGTGGTCGCCGGACGGGCAGCGGATCGCCTTTAGCTCCAACCACGAGACGCTCCGTCAGCAAATTTACATCATCAACGCCGATGGCACGGGCCTGCGACGTGTAACATTCAGCACGATGGACGACCTGAATCCGATCTGGATCCCCTGAACGCGGACCGGGAGACTGGCGCCGGTCTCCCGGTCGTTACGTGATTGGAGCGTAGGGGATCGGGCGGCTTAGTAGATCTGGCCCCGAATTTCGCCGCCGGGGTAGGCGGTCGTGTGGACGTTGACGTAGGTTTCGCCGGTTGGCAGCAGCGCCAGCAGTTCCGCGAAGGTCCCGTTGAAGCCGAGATCGGGCCGGGGGATCAGGTCCGCCTCGGTGAACGACCCCTCAATCAACACGCCATTCTGCGTAACGGGCGGGCTGACCGGGCCGAACAGGAAGACGATCGGCGGCCCGTTGGTGCCCGCGCCGCCCAGGTGGATGTGCGCCACCGTCACATTATCGATGTTGGCGACGATCAGTTTATAGGTGATCTCGGTGCCATCCTTGCTCAACCGGAAGATCGCCTGGCCCTGCGCCAGCGTCTCGACGCCCGGCGCTTCTTGTGACAGGTGCGCGCGGAAGTTGCGGGGTGATCCGGCCAGGGCCGATCCGCTCAGGGCAACCAGCGCGACCAACGCGGCCAGGATGACAAACAACCGCTTTCTCGACATTGTTTTCCTCCTTAAAGCTGCTTTCCCCACAGAAATGCTCTCTCTATACCGACTCCTACGATCAAACCTGTCGGTTTGGATGGACGGGGGGCGACGCGGCGGGGTATAGTATAGTTAAATATAACCATAACCTGATTATCCTGGGAATGCGCGCTTGCGTGGCGAACCGCGTCTGGTTCGGAGGAGGTTCTGCGATGTCAATTCCACCCCTGGCAGGATTGTGTACCTACGAGGAAGCCGCCCGACCGGGCTACAGCGTGGCAGATAATGTGGCGCTGATGCTGCGCTATGCCTGGATCGAGAAGCGCGCGATGGAGACCGGGCTGTACTGGATGAATCCCACGCCGGAGTGGGAAGTCAAGGAAGCCCTGAGCCTGCATCTCTATCAGGACGCCGAGCATGCCAGGCTGTTCCGCGGGCGGATCAGCGAGATGCGCAACCCGCCGCCGCGCATGGACGTCAGCCCGGACGAGCGGATCGACCGCTTCTTCGAGGAACTGTGGCGCGCGCAGGACACGCTCGAAAAGCTGGTCGGGCTGTACGGTGTGCTCAAGCCCGCGCTGCTGGACGCTTACCGAAACCATATGGCTTCGACCAATCCGCTGATCGACCACCCGACGCGGCGCATTTTGCGCTTTGCGATCCTCGAAGAGGAAGACGCGCTGGCCTGGGGGCAGGCAGCGCTCGACGCGGTGATCCGCACCGACGAGGACCGCGCGCGGGCGGATGCCTGGGCGGCGCATCTGCGGGCCTATCTGGACGCGGCGGGCGGGATCATGAACGACCGCCCCGCACCGGAGTCGCTGCCCGCGTCGCGCGCCGCCGGGCCGTTCCAGCCGGATTTCTTCCCACAGCGTGACGAGCGTTTCGTTGGGCGCTGGAATTTTGTCTTCCCGCCGCACGAGGTGGCACGCACGCCGGGCGTGCCGGTTGAGGAAAAGACGCTGGCGCTGATGTGCAAGCGCACGCTGGAGATGGACGTGCCCGAGGCAATGGCGCGCATGATCGCCGAGGCGCGGGATATGCCGTGGGATTACTACGTCGATATGTGCCGCCAGCTCTGGGACGAGGCGCGCCACGCCATGATGGGATCGGTCTATTTCGAGAACAAGAGCGTGGACTGGAAGCGCGAGATTCCGCTGCATCCCGGCTTTGCGCTGCGCCTGAATCTACACATGTCCCCGCTCGAAGCCCACGCCGTGCTGTACACCATCGAACAAAGCCTGATGCCCGCCAAGACCGGCAAGAAGTACGAGTGGGAAGTCACCATGGACGCGCGCGACGCGCTGGCGACGGCCTTCCAGGATTACGACTGGGCGGACGAGGTGCTCCACGCGCAGATCGGGCGGCGCTGGCTGCTTGACGCGCACAAACTCAGCCGCGACGAGACCGTGCAGTTGGGGCAGCGCATGGCGACGGAGTCGGAGAGCGCGCTGGCGCAGTACGAGTCAAACGGCGAGCAGATCAACTGGTGGCCGGACTTTGTGCGTGCGGTGCTGGGCCAGGAGTCCGCCATGACGGATTACCAGCTGGGCACGGCGGACCCGGTCTACCGCGCGGCGGAGTAAGCGAAAGCGAAGAACCGCGGCAGAACACCAAACACAGCCAGAAGCAGCGCACGTGCTTTTTGCCTTCCGCTGCTTCTGCTGCTTTATTGCTGCTTCACCGCTGCTTTTTAGCTCAGATGTCGTAGCGCCCCTCGGACTCGACCAGCGGGTAGAGCGCCTCAAGCTTTTCCGGCGCAACGCGCGGCGAAACCGAGCACGCCGTGCTGAGGATATAGCCGCCGCCGGGCATCCCGTCGCGCAGGCGTTCGCGCGCGTGGTCCAGCACCTCGCCGACGGTAGCCGCCTGCAGCAGATAGACCGAGTTCATATTGCCCTTGATGAACATGCGGTCGCCGATGCGCCGCTTGGCGTCGGCCAGCTCGGTATCGCCGATGGGCGGCGGGTCGAGCGTGTCGACGCCATCCGTCCCGGTTTCCATCAGCAGCTCCAGCCGGTCGTTGAGGTGCCCGCAGGTGTGGGTGTAGACCGGCACACCCGGCGCTCCGGCGTGGATCGCCTCGACCACGCGCCGCTCGTAAGGCAGCACGAAGCGGCGGTACATGCGCGGCGAGATGAAGCCACCACCCGCGTAGGCCGACGAGATCAGCACCGCATCGACGCCGTGCCGTGCCTGGGCTAACCCCCAGGCGATGCTCGCGTCTGTCAGCCGGTCGAGGATTGCCTCGGTTTTCTCAGGGTCAAGCGCCAAATGTGTCAGCGCGTCCTCGTAGCTGAACAGTTCCATCAGGTGCGTGAAGGGGGAGAATACCTCGCCGTGCACTGAGACCATGTCGCCCACCTGCACCTTGACCAGATCGATGGTGCGGAAGAAATAATCCGGCGGCTCGCGCAGCAGGCCGGGTGCCTTGCCGGGCAGGGTCGGCGTGTGATAGACCCCCCAGGTGTAGAGCGTCCAGTCGTCGATGCGGTCGAAGTCTCGATCCGGGTCGAACTCGTCGAACAGGGGCCGGGCGTGGGCCGGGTCCGCCGGGTAGTGCTGCGCATTGTCGTCCCAGGGGATGAGCGTCCGGTCGCCGTTCTTCCAACGCACGATCTCGCCCTCGGCGGACTCCTCGATGGTGGCGACGGCGTCACGCCAGTTCGGATCGCGCCCAGGGATGTTGATCAGGATGCCGTCGAAATGATAGCGACGCTGCAGTGTCACCAGCGCCTCGGCGAAGCCTTCGCTGGTGAACCAGATTTCGTGCGGGCGCAGGTCGGTGTTGAGAAAGTAGTGGCCGAGGGCAAGCTGGCACATTAGCGGGACGCGGTCGGGGATCTCATGACGCATGGCCGCCGCGATCCGTTCTTTGCCGTTCATAGGAATACGCTCCTTGAGCACGCCACGGGCAGGCTGTAGGCGGAGACGCGAACCGGGACTCCACAAATGCGTTTACTAATACAAGATTTGACGCTGTTTGGCCAGAGAGTATACTCAATTGCGTGTGGCAAGCACGAGAACTCAAGATGTGTTTTCGGGTGCACTAGAGCTAAATCCCTTGGAGGCAACTGTGAAGAAACTGCTTGTTTTGATTCTGCTCGCTGCTCTTGTCGTGGCGATGGCGCCGGCGACGCTTTCGGCCCAGGAAGAAGTCAACCTGGTGATGGGGTCGTGGCGCGTGGACGACGTCGCCCAGATGGAAGCTCTCATCGCGGCATTCGAGGAAAAGTATCCGCACATCAACATCACCTTCGACCCGACCAACCCGCCCGACTACAACGCCACCTTGCAGAGCCAGTTTGAGACCGGGACCGCGCCGGACCTGATGTATCTGCGCTCGTTCTCGGTGGCGCGCCAGTTGTACAACCAGGGTTTTCTGGCCGACATCAGCGACCTGCCCGGCCTGAGTGAAGCCTTCAGCGACCAGGCGCTTTCGGTGTGGCGGACGGAAGACGGCGTGCAGTATGGCGTGCCGTTCATCGCCGTTTCGCATGGTATTTACTACAACGTGGACCTGTTCAATGAACTGGGCATCGAAGTCCCCGAGACCTGGGAAGAACTGCTGGCTGCGGCCCAAACGCTCAAGGATAACGGCTACGATGGGTTTGCCAACGCCAGCGGCGACCCCTGGACCATCGCCGAGATCGTCTTCATGAACATCGCCCCGACCTTCATCGGCGGTTACGAGGGGCGTATGGCCTATCTGAACGGCGAGCGTTGCTTCAACGACGAGCACGTCGTGGCGGCGTTCCAGGCCGTGGCCGACCTCGCACCGTACTTCCCGGCCGATCAGCAGGCGCTGACCTACTACGACAGCCAGCAGATCTTCCTGATGGGCGAGGCCGGTATGTGGCTGGGTGGCTCGTGGGACATCCCGTTCTTCGAGTCTGAAGAGCCGGATTTTGAGTGGAGTGTCTTCGCCGTGCCCGCGCCCGAGGGCCAGGAAGAGGAATACGTGACCTTCCACCTCGACGCCGGGATGGGCATGAACGCGGCGACCGAGCACCCCGAAGAGGCGCGTCTGTTCCTGGAGTGGATGACGACCGCCGAGTTCGCCGAGCTGTTCGCCAACCTGCTGCCGGGCTTCTTCCCGCTGAACCAGCAGGCGCCGGAGATTGAGAACGAGCACGCTGCGGCTTTCCTCGCGCTCAACGAGGGGCGCGGGCTGGACGTGCGCTGGGCGTGGGAAGGGCTGCTGGACGGCTCGCCCGACGGTTACACGCTGATGCAGGACAACGCGATCGCCGTGCTGAACGGGACGATCACGCCGCAGGAAGCGGCGGACAACCTGCAAGAGGGCCTGGCGCAGTGGTTCGAGCCGGCGCAGAACTGCCCGGCCGGCTAGTGCACGGCCCCGAGCTGTTCCAAAGGAAGGGCGCTTCGTAAGGTCGATCTCCATCGCCCGGCAGCCGTGTCGGGCGATGGTTATTCTTACTCGCATATACAACCGCCCGGACGCCACCGGAGAGCGGGATAATCACCTATGATGGCTGTGCTGGAACAATCTTTACGGGCACTTGGGTTTGCGGGAGACTGGCAGGCGCCCAGACGCCGGGCCTGGGCGCTGTTCTTGATCCCCGCCCTGGTCGTCTACACGATCTTTATGGCCTATCCCCTACTCAACTCGCTGCGCCTCAGCTTCTACACCGGGGTTGGGCTGCGCCCGACCGAATTCGTCGGGTTGCAGAACTACGAGCAACTGCTGACAAACCCGCTGTGGAAGGACCGCTTCTTCAACGCACTCGGCAACACATTCATATTCTTCGGCATCCATATGGCCGTGCAGAACACGCTTGGCCTGCTGTTCGCGACGCTGCTGGCCCAGACGACGCTGTTCGCGCGGAACCTCTACCGCAGCGTGATCTTCATCCCCGCGACCATGTCCGTGCTGCTGACCGCTTTTCTCTGGCGCCTGATCCTCAACCCACGCTGGGGGATGCTTAAGGCGCTGTTCGAGGAAATCGGGCATCCGGAGTGGTTCCATAGCTGGCTGGGCGACGAGAAATGGGCGCTGGTGGCCGTGTCGCTGGTGTCGTCGTGGCAGTGGGTCGGCCTGCCGACGATGATGTTCCTGGCCGGGCTGATTAACATCCCCGACGAACTGACCGAGGCGGCGCGGGTGGACGGTGCGAGCGCGTTCCAGATCTGGCTGCGCATCAAACTGCCGCTGTTGCGCCCCGTGATCGGCATCGTCGCGATCCTGACTTTCATCGGCAACTTCAACGCGTTCGACGTGGTGTACGCGATGATGGGGGCCAACGGCCCGCCCAACTATTCGACCGATATCCTGGGCACGTTCTTCTACCGGACGGCCATTGCCGGCGAGCACCCGGTCGCCCGGCCGGACATGGGGATCGGCGCGGCGGTCGCCACGGTGACGTTTGTGATTCTGATGAGCGGGGTGGTGCTGTGGTTGCTGTGGTCGCGCGGCAAGGGTGACGAGGGGGCGGTGCTATGATCGATCTGCTTGCCTGGCTGGTGGGGCATGCCGATCTGATCGGCTGGCTGGTGCTTGGGATGGCAGCGGGAGGGCTGCTGACCTCGCGCTTCGCGTCGTCCCACACGGACCTTGATCTGGCGACGTGGCTAGGGGCGCTGGTTGGGCTGGGCATGGCAGCGGTGACTGCTGGGGTCGGCGCGCTGAAAAGCGGAACCGGCCAGATCGCGGGCGCGGTGACAATGGCCGGCGCCCTGGCGGCGTACTGGCTGGCGGTGGTGCCGCGTCTGCCGCGCCGTCTGCGCCGGGAGCACGGCTTGCTCGACCGCACCATCTATCGCTATCGCTTCGAGACCTTCCTGGGGCAGCTTGCCTCGCACATCATCCTGATTGTCTGGTCGCTGGTGGTGCTTGTGCCGCTGTGGACGATGCTGGTCAACTCGCTGAAGGACAAGCGCGAGATCTTCCGCGCGCCCTTTAGCTGGCCCACGGCTGAGGTGCGCTCGTTCGAAGGCTACAAGAGCGCGTGGATCGACGGTAACTTCGACATCTACTTCCGCAACAGCCTGACCGTCACCATCACCTCGCTGGTCCTGATCCTGGCGATCGGCTCGCTGGCGTCCTACGCGCTGGCGAACTGGCGCGGACGCATCTCCAGCGTGCTGTACCTCTATTTCATCGCCGGGCTGATGATCCCCATCCGTCTGGGCACGATCAACATTGTGACCATCGTGCAGGACTTCGGCCTGAGCGACTCCCTGGCGGCGCTCATCCCGATCTACGTGGCGATGGGCCTGCCGATCACGGTCTTCGTGCTGACGGCGTTTATGCGCGGCGTGCCGTATGACCTGGTCGACGCGGCGCG
>DYEN01000434.1 GCA_020725705.1 Anaerolinea sp. | reverse complement strand
TGCTGGCGCAGCGCGGCCTGACGCCCGGCGACGTCGCCGCGGAACTGGAGCGCCGCCACCGGCCCGGCTAGGGGCTGTTATGCACCGTGCAGGCCGGGCCGTGGGGCAAAAGCCGGCGCCGCGCGTAAGGGGGTCGAGCAGGCCTGGCCCGTGCGAAACACAGCGTTCACCGCGCGGTAGTTGGACAGCGGGCGCTGCGAGCACCGCCCCGACGAGAACATCCAACCCCGCCGCTTCCCGGCAGGTCTGTAACGCGCTCTAGGCCGGCCAGATCTTGCGCCCGCCGCCCGGCGGCACGATCTCGTTGATGCGGATCATCTCGGCAGGCGTCAGTTCCGGCGCCGTGAGCGCGCCCAGGTTTTCGCGCAGTTGGGCGGGCGTTTTCGCGCCGGGGATCACGGTCGAGACGGCGGGATGCGCCAGCACGAACTGGAGCGCAAGCTGCGCCAGGGTACGCCCGTCTGTCGCCAGCGGCCGCAGCCGGTCCACCACCGCCAGGTCGTGCCGGTAGATCGCGTTTTGCTCCGGGTCGGTCTGCCAGTGCCTGCGGAAGTCCCCGTCCTCGAAGACGGTCTCGGTGCTGAACTTGCCGGTGAGCAGGCCCATCGCCAGCGGGCCGCGCACGATCACGCCGATCCTGTGCGTCTGGCAATAGGGGAAGATCTCGCTCTCCGGCGTGCGGTTGAGGATGCTGTAGTCGACTTGCAGCGTGGCGCAGCCGCCATCGGCGTTGAACGCCTGCAAGTACTCGAAGTCGCTGGTGCTGACGCCGTAGGCGCGCACCTTGCCCTCGCGCTGCAACCGCTGGAAGCCTTCGAGGAACACTTCCATCGTCGGGTCACGGAAATTGATGTGGCTCTGGATCACGTCCAGATAGTCGGTTTGCAGGCGGCGCAGGCTGCTCTCGACCCCGGCGATCAGTTTCTCGACGGTGTCGTAGGCGGTCGTGCGGCGCGCGTCGTCGAAGCCGCGCCAGCCGATCTTGCTGGCGACGATGAAGCGATCGCGCCGGCCCTGCATGGCCTGGCCGAGCAGTTCCTCGCTGTGCCCGTTGCCATAGACATCCGCGGTATCGTAGAAGGTGATGCCTGCATCAAGCGCAGCGTCGATGGTGTCGAGGGTGCTGCGGTCGTCGACCTGTCCCCATTGGTCACCGCGCACGGCCCACAGCCCTAGCCCGATGATGGTCACGTCGATCCCGCTCTTGCCGAGTGGTCGTGTCGGTAGAGAAGTCGCTGGCATAGTCTCGCTCCTTACTGGACACGCAAGTCCGCCGTCCGCGAGAATATCCCACGCGGCGGCGTGCTGCCGGCTGTTTCAGCCGTTCTGATTCAGAATATAGTTCAGAACGAAGCCGCGTGGAACGGAGAGGCGCTCAGCGGCGGGCAAAAGACGGCGCTGAAGCATTGCCCCGCCGGCTCCTGGAGCATGTTAGGGATGCTGCACCCGCCGGAACTCACCCGGTATGTAACCCCGTGTTGTGACACGTGCCGGGCAAGCCCGGTCGGTTTATCACAGCCGCCGGGTCTTGCTCATCCCTCACCCCAGGCCAGCGCCAGCCCGGCATTGACATCGTCCACCACATGCTCGGCGAGCGGGGCCAGGGCGGCGCGTTTATCCGGGTGCGGCGAGACGCCGATCGCGCGGGCGCGCACGTCCAGCCCGGCCTCGTGCAACAGGCGCGCGGCGGTCTGCACGGCGCGGATGCCGCCGGTCGAGTCCTCAAAAACCGTCACGCTCACGCGCTGTCCGCGCAGCGATGCCAGCGGCCCGTCGAGCTGACCGTCCTCGGCCAGCGCCGCTGCGGCCCGGAGCGCGGCGCGCTCGTCGCCGGAGATGGCCGCGCCGATGGCGGCCAGCGCTTGTACCGGCGAGGGCTTGACGTAGGCCGCCGCGCCCCGCCCGCGCTGGTGGGCCAGCCAGGCGACCCGCCCCTGCCCGATCAGTGGAAGCTGCCCGTTCAGGCCGGTGCGTTCCATTGCCAGCTCGGCTTCGGGCGCGTATCCGTTGGCCGGGGAGTCCGGCTCGCCGGCGGGCGGCAGGCTGGGCCGCGCCGTGAAGATCGCCGCGCTATGCCCCGGCCGGCGGGTCCAGGCCAGCAGGCGCTCGCGGCTGTCATCCGCGAGCAGCGGGATATCGTACTCGGTCAGGTAGCTGGGGCGTTCGATGGGGGGCGGAGCGCCGTAGGTGGCGGCGTAGCGTGCGCTGCCGAGGGTGTGCGCCTGGAAGATGCTCGTCGTCGGCGTAGCGGTCGTATAGACATCGGCCAGCAGCGCCGCAAGTAAGGGCAGCCAGACGGCGTTC
>DYEN01000433.1 GCA_020725705.1 Anaerolinea sp. | reverse complement strand
ACCGAGGTGAGGGGGGTGCGAAGCTCGTGCGAAACGAGCGAAATGAAGTCGGTCTTCATCCGGTCTAGCTCGCGCTCACGGGTTGCGTCTCGGAACGCGAAGATACGCCCCAGCAGCACGCCACTGCGAACGTACACCGGCAGGCTGTACCAGACCAAGACGCGCGGTTGAGGTTCGGCCAGCTCGAACTCGCCGCCCAGGCTCTCGGTGAAGTTGCCGGATAGGGCGCGCAGCACATTTGCCAGCGCGCGCGGCAGGCCGGTGTGATCGTCGATGCGCTGCGCGAGCTGCTCGACTGAGGACCCCAGAATCTCGTAGCGCGAAATGCCCGTGAAACTTTCGAACTGGGGGGTCGCCATCACCAGCAGATCGTGCGTATCGACCAACAAAATCGCGTCATTCGTGGCTTCCAGGATGGCTTCGAGCCGGTCGCGTTCTTCTCGCAGTTCGCGTGTTGCCTCGTCCACCGAGATATTGTCGGGCTGATCGGCCAGGCGGGTGCTCATCACCAGATGCAGCGCCACCGCCGAACTAAAGAACCGCAGCCGGTCTGCGAGGTCGTCTCTGGCCTGGCCGCCACTGATGGGCGCGCAGAGATCGCCTAGCCACCGCTCGCGATAATGCAGCGGGACGCGCAACACTGTGTCTGGTTCCAGAGGCGGATCATCCGGAGGGGCGATGCTCAGCGACGGCACCCCCAGGTGATCGGCAAGGGCAGCCAGCAGGATCTCGACGGCGTCCGCGTTTGTCGCCAGAAGCACCAGCCGGTGGAATGCGCGCAGATCGGAATCCGTCACGGCCTGGGGGTACGGTTCTTCCGGGGTGGAATCCATTGGTCAAGCCCGTCAAATGCGCGCTAGGGATGGGTGTGTTGCAGCGAGTCGACGCCGGCTTCCGCTTCAGGGTCCGGCTCGAGCGAACGGAAGCGATAGCCTGTGCCGCGCTCGGTGAAGATATAGGTGGGGCGGCGAAAATCCGGCTCGATCTTCCGGCGCAGGCGGTGCAGATGGACCCGCAGCGTATCCTCGTATACCTCGGCTCTGGGCCAGACGCGGGCGAGCAGGGTGCTTGAAGTG
Organism: Anaerolinea sp.; assembly: GCA_020725705.1. Classification (GTDB taxonomy): domain Bacteria; phylum Chloroflexota; class Anaerolineae; order Aggregatilineales; family Aggregatilineaceae; genus DYGX01. The sequence continues at coordinate 1,818 of DYEN01000433.1, read as the reverse complement.
ACAACACGCCCCGCGTTGCGGACGAGAATATGGAGCAGATTGGCCTCGGTCGGCGTCAGCGTCACGACGCGGCCATCAATCAACAGACGGCTGTTGCCGAAATCGACCTGAACCCGGTCATCGATCTCAATCGTCGGCGCCTGCGCGTAGCTGAAATCCGGGATGCGGCTCAAGACGCGCTGCACGCGCGCCTGTAGCTCGCGGATCTGGAACGGTTTGGTTACGTAATCGTCCGCGTAGCGACGCAGCCCGTGCACGATCGTGTCCGGCTCATTGATGCTGGTCAGGAAGATAATCGGGACATCACCCAGCGCCTTGAGCTTCTCGGCCAGCTCGAAACCGTGCATCGACGGCAGCTTGAGATCGATCAGCGCCAGATGGGGTAGGCCTGATTTGCGAACATGCTTCAACACCTGCAACCCGTCCTGGAAGGTGGTGACCTCATAGCCCTCAGCCTCGAATTCCCCCTGGAGCAGGTCGAGCAGGTCTTTGTCGTCGTCTACCAGGAGCAGTTTTTGTGGATCAGCGTGCATCATGCTCTGCTGTCCTTTCCCCGATGACAGCATGTGGAAGTGCGATCCGGCCCTGAGTTGTCACGTGTTTTACGCGCATGCTATGATACCAGGCGTTGGATGCTTGGCACCAGGCATCGCACTCAGTGTAACACAAACGATTGGGATTGGGATAGCAGAATCATGATGCTGCTGCGCACCGCCCGCCAACGCCGTTACCGTCGCCAGAGCCGGGGTGTGACCGTGCCACGCCTGCTGCGCTGGGGGATCGCGCTGGCGGCGGTGGTTGCCGGGGCCGTGCTGGTAGGGCTGATCCTGGGGCTGGGCGTGGTGGTAGGCATCTATCGCTATTACGCGCGCGAGCTACCCCCTGCCGCGGATATCATCGCCGCCGAAGAAGAGGCGTTTCTGACCAGCGTACTGTATGACCGCACAGGCCAGACCGTAATCTACGAGGTGATCGATCCGCTCGGTGGCGACCGCCGCTGGATGTCGATCGACGCGGTGCCGGAATATTTCCTGCAGGCAACGGTTGCCATCGAAGACGCCAGCTTTTACGACAATCCCGGCTTCGATCTCCAGGGAATCGCGCGGGCGCTGTGGGTCAACCTGACCGGCGGGCGGGTTCAGGGCGGCAGTACGATCACGCAGCAGTTGGTGCGGAATGTGTTGCTCGATCCCGAAGAACGGGCGCGGATTTCGCTCGACCGCAAGATCAAAGAGGTGATCCTGGCCGCCGAGATCTCACGACTCTACAGCAAAGACCAGATCCTTGAGTGGTATATCAACACGAATTTCTACGGAAATCTGGCCTACGGTGTCGAGGCCGCCGCGCAGCTTTATTTTAGCAAGCCGGCACGGGACCTGACCCTGGCCGAAGCGGCGATGCTGGCGGCCATTCCGCAGTACCCCGCGCAGAACCCGATCGACAATCCGGATGTCGCCAAGCGTCGCCAGGAAATTGTCCTGGACGTTATGGCGAGCCAGGGCTATATCTCGCGCGCTCAGGCGGACGCCGCGGCTGCTGAGCCGCTGGCCGTGCGCCCCTTTGCCGACCGGTTTGACATCATCGCGCCGCACTTTTCGCTGTATGCCCGTGCCGAGACTGAGGCGATCCTCAACGACCTCGGCCTGGACGGCGCACGCCTGGTTACGCGCGGCGGCCTGCGCATTTTCACAACGCTCGATGTGGATCTACAGATGCAGGCCGAATGCGCCGCGCGCAGCCATGTGGCGCGGCTGGGCGGGGCCGATCCGCGGGCGAAGCTCAACGCCAGCGCCGGCACGGCCTGCCTGGCGGCCGGGT
>DYEN01000432.1 GCA_020725705.1 Anaerolinea sp. | reverse complement strand
TTTTCTCGCCGGCAATGGACAGCGCCAGCAGGTTCATGATCCCCCAATAGCCGACCATGCCCAGGAACGGCAACGCTCCGATCCACTCGGGATCGTCGCGACGGTGGCGCGCCTCTTCACCCGCGTCGTAGGGGCGCACCAGGCGGCCCGGAAAGCCGCTATAGCGCACGACGCTGGGTGTCTCATAGGCCGCGGGCGGGCCGTCCTCAGGCTGCGGAGCGTGCTCCGTCGCCTGTGCCGCGTCTGTGATCGCGGTGCGCTCCACCCCGGCGCCGGCAAGCGTCTCATCCGGAGTGTTCAGGCTCGCTTCGTCTTCCGCAGCCCACGCGGCTTCGCGCTCGGCCAGGCGACGGTCGCGCCGCCAGCGCCAGAAGAGCACGATCCCGCTCACCCCGGCGCCCAGTGCGCCGATCACCGGCAGATATTCATAGACGGGAAGCTGTGTCAGCACGTAGTAGTATTGGGGCTGGCTGCCGCGCCGGACTTCCTGCTGCTCCAGCCAGTAGCCCAGCGAGCCAATCGCGCCGGTGACCAGCCCGTTCTGGTTGCTGAACACGGTGGTGAAGAAGAAGGCGAAGATCCCGCCAAAGACCGCCGCCGCGGGCAGCCAGCGCCGCCAGTTCCACGCCAGCCCCACCGCTGCCGCAGCAGCCAGGAAGGGGATCGCAGTCATAAAGGCCGCGCGCACCGTCTCGCTGCCTTCCTGTGTCTGCGTGTTGTAGTTTTCCAGGTTGTACCCGGCCCAATACAGCGGGAAGGCCGTCAGCCAGGGCAGGATCAGCGTCCCGATCAGGATCAGCACATCGAACACCGGCTGGCGGTTGAGAAAATCCCACAACCCGGTGAAGAAGCGCGTCACCAGCACAACGATCACCAACACTGCCGCCGCGCCCCAGGCAACCCACAGCGGCAGGTTGTTGTACGCGCCGTCCTGATGCTCCGCGCTGGCGGTCGGATCGGCGGCGAAAGGCTGCGCGGTTGTCTCGGAGACGAAGCTGCGCCGCTCGAAAATGACCAGCACGCCCGCCACCAGGACCGCGATCAACAGAAGCAACAGCAACTCGCGCCAGGGCAACGGCAGCGTGCCGGGGAAAGTGAACACGGCGGATAGAAACACCGCGAACAGCATCAGCAGCGTGGGCGCCATCACCCACGTCAGCATGCGCACGAAATTCGTCGTGTCAAACCCCGTGGACACGGCGTATTCTTTGGTCGCGTTCACACCATGCGTCTGATCGTATTCGCTCAAGACGGTCGTCTGCGTCCAGATCGTTTCCGGCTTGATGATGTCGATGGTGACGATCACGACCAGCGCCAGCAGCCCGCCCACAATCGCCCCGGCGACGACCAGCAGCAGCGCGGACTGCCCGTGCGCCAGCCCCTGCATGATCGCGCTCGCCACGCCGCCCTGGCGCCCCAGCGCGCGCCGGATCAGCCCGGACGCGGCCAGCGGCGCCCACACCGCCACAAACAGCATCGCCTGGAGCGGCAGGGCCGACGGCAACGACCGGACCGGAGAGAGCATGAGCCGCAGGAACGCGCCCAATATCAGCGCGCCCAGACCCACCAGCGCCGCCAGGATCAGATGGCCGAGCACAAGCTGCAGCGCCGGTGGGTGCCAGGCGGCGTGATCGCGCGGGCGCCGTTGAATCCCGATGTCCTGCACCACGCGCAGCAGCCAGTACAGCGTCAGAAAGCTGCCGAAGATCGCGACGTAAATGAATGCGACCTCTTTCGTCGCCAACATCCCGATCAGTCCGGCGCTGACCACCAGAAGCCAGCCGGGGCGCCGAATCGGACGCCCGTCCACGTATTGCACGATGCCATAAACCATGACCAGCAGGTAGAAGATCGTCGGAATGTCTTCGCGAATATAGCGGCTGTAGTACAGCATCTGGGGCGAGATCAGCAGCATGATCGAGGCGGCCAGCGCCCCCAGGCGCCCCAGCCAGCGCCGGAACAGCACCGGGAACATGACGATCAACACACCGAGAATCGCCGGATACAGGCGCGCTGTGAAGTCGTTGTCGCCGAACAAGAAGTACGACAGCGCGGTCATGTGAAACAGCAACGGGCCGTGCATCAACGGGGTATGCTGGAACTCGCCGAACTGGTACAGCCGCCACGAGTAATAGGTGTGCAGGCTCTCGTCGTGGCTCATGACACGCGCACCGAGATCGACAAAGCGTGTCACCAGCGCCAGCAGCAGGATCGCACCATAGGCAATCGCTTCCCAGTTGAGCGCGTACGCCCGCGTCAGCAGGCGGTTCGCAGCCGCTTCGCGCGTGGGAACCTCGGGGACAGAATAGGTCTCTTCGCGTGTCGCCATAGGTCTACTTCTCGCTCACAGCGCAGCCGTCCAGGCACAGCAGCCGGTGCCGGACGGTCGTCATCAATCTTCACACGGTGTGCGCCTCGCGGCGCCGCTTACCAGTCGGCCGCGTCGGTGGGCGCGTCCGGTATCAGAGTCGAGGCAGGCATGGGAACCGGGCTGGCCCCCACCGCCGGGACGAGCGCAACCGTCGCCTGCGGCAGCGCTTGTGCAGACACACTCCCGGCGGCGCCTGCCAAGGCCTCGTCGGTGCCGCCCGGCGTCGGCGACGCGGTGCTGCGCACCAGATTCGATCCGGGTTCGAACGGCGCCGCCTCGGCGCGCATCCCGCTCTGCGCCAGCAGCGGCAGCGCCAGCGCGATCATCAGCAGCGCGGCCAGCGCCATGCCCAGGCCCGGCACCCATGACGAGCGGCGCGGGCCGGCTGGCCGCCGGGGCGTCTGGATATCGGCCCACACCCCCGCCCACACGCGCGCCATCTGACCCGGGTGCGGCTGGCCGATGTGGGGCATCTCGCGCCGCAGGTCCGCCGCGATCCGCTCTTCGCGGGCCAGCGCCTCACGGCAGCGGGCGCACGCGCGCACATGGTTGACCACCTGGGCGCGCTGCACCGGGCCAAGCTGCCCCTGGACATAACCGGAGATCAAATGCGTGATGTGGCGGTGAAACATGGTCGCCCCCATCAAATGCTCCACAGCTCTTCCAGCGCGGCCTGATCGGCGGCGCTCATCGCTTTGCGAAGCTGCTCGTGTGCCAGGCGGACCCGGCTCTCGGCGGTTTTCTGCGGACACCCCATGATCTCGGCCATCTCGCGGTACGTCAATCCCTGGCCATAGCGCAGCGCCACGGCCTCGCGCAGCCGGGGCGAGAGCGTGTGCAGCGCCTCGGCCAGCGACGCGCGCAGTTCCTGCCACGCCGCGCGCACCTCAGGCGACTCGGCCGCCGGAGTCGGCGGCTCGACGCCGAGCGACAGCAAATGACCGAGCGTGATCGTGGGCAGCCATTTGCGCCGGCGGGCGTTGCGACACCGGCTGATGGTGATGGTGTACAGCCAGGTGCGGAACGCACCCCGCGCGGGATCGTAGCGGTTCAGGTTGCGAAAGGCGTAGACCATCGACTCCTGCAGCACGTCTTCGGCGTCCTGTTCCACCAGCAAAACGCTGTACGCCAGCCGGTACAGCGCCGGCGCATGGCGCTCGTACAGCGTCGCGAACGCGCTCTGGTCGCCCGCCTGGCAACGCGCGATCAACTCGGGCAAATCCGGGTCGTTGGCGGTGCGCTCGGCGGGCGCCTGGGATCGTGGCTCGATCTTGGTCATAGTCTCTTTACACCCCGCCCCCCAATATTCCTCATGAGATCGTGTCCCGTTTCTCTTCGCGTCACGGCACCATCTCGACGCCGTACACATCGCTGCGCACCCAGAGCATCAGCGTTTCGCTCGGCGCCGGCTGGATGCGCGTCGCGCCGCGATAGAGCCACATAATCATATCACGCCACGAAAGCGAGTCGAGCGCCCAATCACGCCGGGTGATCAACGTTTTGCCCACGTAGTCCGCGCCGAGCACGGGGCGCGGCTCAATCGCCGGGGCGATCACGGCTGCCGTGCGCACTTCTGGCCCCAGACCGCCGACAAAAGTTGTGTTCGGGTAGCGCCGCAGCATCCAGGCCAGCGCGCCATCCCGCGGGACTTGCGCCGTGATCTCGATCAGGTGCGGCGTCCCGTTCGCGCGCAGGCTCATCGTCTCCAGCGTCTCGTCCAGCTCGCGGATGTCGTCCGTGACCGGATTGGTGAACCACAGCGCGCGCGGATCGTCCGGCGCCAGCAGGGCCGCGTGCCCGCCCGCGCCTGCGCCGAACACCAGCAGCGCGCCCAGCGTCCCCAGCGCCAGGCCGTGCCAGGCCGTGCGCGCACCCCACACGCTGCCCACCAGGAAGTAGAGGATGCCGACCAGCAGCGTGAGCAGGATGGTCAGCAGGGCGCGGAGCTGGATGAAGCCCAACACGTAGCTGAAGACCTGCACGCCCTGCACCTCGGCGATCTCGTTGCTGGCGCTGTTGCGGCTGTACAGGCCGGAGACGATCTGCTCCGCCAGCGCATCGAGACGGGTGACGCCCGCCGGCAGATCAAGCAGGATCTGCTTGCCCATCAAGACCAGGCTCAGCGCCACCGCCGCCCACAGCGCAAATGTCACCAGCGCGTGAACCGGCAATCCCCAGCGCGGCACGCTCCAGACCACGCCCGGCTCGTCAGTGAGCCAGCGCGTGACGCTCAGCGCGACCAGCGTTGCCAGCGGCAGGGTCAGCCACAGGGCATGCGCGGCGGTCGCACCGGCATAGCCCAGGCCCCACACGATCCCCGCCAGCAGCCAGCCCACCAGCGCGCGCTCGAAGAAGCTGCCGTCGCGCACGGCCCGGTAGGCGGCCAGCAGCCCGAAAAGCGCCAGCCCCGGCTCGTAACGCAGCGCGATCAGCAGCGGGAACGCCACCGGCGTGCCATCGGGACGGGTGATCAGGCCGCGCACCGCGCCTTGAACCACGTTTCCGATCGACGAAAGCCCGGCGGGCAGAAAGAACACCAGCGTGCTCAGCGCCAGCGCGATGACGACCGTCGCCAGCGCACCTTGCACCCAGGGCCAGCGCCGCGTCAAATCGCGCAATCCCGCCCCGACGCCCGCCGCCGGATCGTCCTCCAGCAGCCAGGCGAACAGCACGCCGAACGCCAGTCCCAGCAGCATCAGAAAACCGGCCGGCTCGACCAGCAGCGCCATGCTACCGAAGGCGACCGTCGCCGCGACGGCGAAGACTGCGCGTCGCGTCTCAACAAAGCGCAGCACCAGCCACGGCCCCACGATCGCCAGCAGAGCCGTCCAGACGACCGGGCTGGATGTGCGCGACGCCAGCCACACGACCGGCGAGATCGCCAGCAGGAAGCTCAGGATCAGCGGCGGTAGCGGGTTGAGATAGCGCCGCCACAGCGCGGGCGCCAGCACGAGCAGCACGCCGCCGAGCGCGCCTGGGAAGCGCGCCGCGGCATCCGACATGCCGCCGAAGGTGAAGGTCAGCGCGTGCAGCGCCAGCATCAGCGGGCTGTCGGGCGTGTAGGCGTCGCCGGGCACCGCCGGATCGATCAGCCGCAGCGTGCCGAGCGCCCGCCATGCCTCGCCGTCATCGAGCGGCGCAGCACCGAGCGCGGCAAAGCGCAGCGCAACCGCCACCAGCACCAACAGTGTGTAGAGCAGCGCTTCCGGCGTCACGCGGATGCCGGGCGCGGATTCAACGCCCCCATCCGATCGATCGCGCCCGAAAGCCGCCGCCCTGTCAACCGTCATGGTCATCTGCCTTGCCCTCGCCTCATCCAAGTGATCCGGCGCCAAAGGCCGCCATGGACGTGCGTTCCACAGCACGTTTTAATTCGGCGCCACACGGTAGACGGCGGCGCCGCCCCCGGCGCACACCGGCGTCAGCACCTGCTCGAACTTCGCCAGCCCCAGCTCATACTCGCGCCGCCGGCTAAGGTCGTCGCCGGCCAGCCGCGCGATCATCTGCCGCTCTGCCCCGCCGACCACGATATAGTCGATCCCGTAGCGGTCGATGATCGCCCAGGCGCGGTCCCAGTCCTGCGTCGTGTACAGCTCTTGCACGTCGAGGATCCGGTCGCGGTACTGCCCATTCTCGCGGCGCGCGTCGGTCACCTCAGGATAGGTCGGGCCGCGCCACTGACCCTCGTGCCCCTGCCAGCCCATCAACGTCGGCGTGCCGGTCAGCGCACTAAAGCGGCTGTAAGACGGATTATACCCGCCTGGAAACGGCGCTTCGGCGATGATCGCGTCGGCGGAGCGGTCCAGCGCCGCGAAGCACTCCACGACCTGGTATTCGCCGCTGCCCAGAAACCCGGCGAAGGTCGGGCGCCCGTCGAGCGTCAGCGGCGGCAGAGTCGGACATTCGGCGCCGGGCGTCTCCATGCAGGCATCGCGCTGCGCCTTAACTACCCGGCGGTCGAGGTCATCGTCGAGCGCCCGCGTCTGAAACGCCAGCCAGGGGTAGATCATCCCTGCCGCGAACAGCACAAAGATGATCGTGGCGAGCAGCAGGCGACCGATCGATGGCACTAGCGACCGCTCGAAAGCGGGCGCGCGCCCGGCCAGCAGCGACCACACCGCGAACCCGGCCGCCAGGCTGAACAGCAGCCAGCCCTGATAGTAGAGCTTGAAGACGGTGTTGATCCGCACGCCGAAATTGTCGCGCAGATAGAGAAAATCCGGCACCAGCGTCAGCACTGCGCCCGCGCCGATCAGCAGCAACGCGAAGGCGGTCGCCGGGCTGAAGGGCAGCGCACGGGGTTCGGCGGGGTCATCGCCGGCCGCTTCCTCAGCGAGATCGCGCCCGTCCGCCCGCGCGAACAGCAGCCCGACCACCGCGCCGATCATCGCCAGCAGGAGCAGCTCGCTCGGCACGCCCGGCAGCCGCGCCCGCAGAATATCCGGCAGGTGATCGCCGAGCGGCAGCGAGAAATCCGCCCCGCGGAAGATCGCGCCCCGGATCGACGGATTGTCGTAGAACACCACGCCCAGCACGGCCATCAGCACGAGCAGGCCGAACCCGGTCAGAAATGCCGCCAGCAGCGCGGTCTGCGCGTCGAAGCGCCGCCCCGCGCGCCGCACCTCGACGATCAGAAAGATGACCAGCACGACCAGGAAGAAGCCGAACTGCAAGAAGAACTGCTGCCACGCGGTCGGATAGATCACGTTCGGCAGCACGCCGCCTGCCTGCGAGGTGAAGCTGATGATCCACGGCAGGTACAGCAGCACCGTCAGCCCGCCGATGATGAGCGCGAAGCGCAGCGTCTCCCACACATCGCGCGTCGTCAGCCAGCCGCCACGCTTGATCAGGCGGCGCAGGGCTTCCGCGCCGACCAGCAGCACAAGATAGACCGCGTCCCACGAGTTGACGAACACCATCCCGCCGACCCAGATCGCGTAGAGGGGATATTCGAGCGGGCGTAGCGGCATGCCGCGCAGGGCCAGATTCAGCGCCAGACCGACCGCCAGCACCGCAAACGGCAGCGCCAGCACGTGCGGATGCATGTCTGCCAGCACAAAACTGAAGCTGGGGAACTCGGCGATCGGCTGCGCGCCTTCCGGCTGCCCGGCGAGGTCGAGGTCATGGATCACGCGACTGTAGCGGAACCACCACCAGTTACGCGGCGCGTCCCACTGCTGCAGCGGCTGGGGATCGCCAGCCCATGTCAGCTCGGCGACGGCGGTCGATCCCACGCGTTCCGGCACGTCCCAAAAATCGAAATAGGCCGCGTTGACAACGCCCGAAGCGTAGCCGCGATAGGGCAGCTCGACCAGCGCCGTGCCCAGGTTGCCCATCAAGACCAGGAAGCACGCCGCCAGCACGCCCGCCGCGATCGCCCCCGCCGCGTTGGAAGGTCGCGAACACCCCGTCACCCGCACCAGGTTGTAGACCACGCCCAGCGCGCCGACGCCCGCCTGCGCGAACAGCGTCGCCAGCATCAGGTTGAAGCCGACACCGCTGTTGACT
>DYEN01000431.1 GCA_020725705.1 Anaerolinea sp. | reverse complement strand
GGCATCTCCGGCAGGCGGGCCGCGTCCAGAATCGCCCGCGCCGCGCCCAGCTCGTCGGCGACCGATTCGGTGCTGTCACGCACGCGCAGCCGGACCGCGTCGAACGACGCTTCCGGCGCTTCGAGAGCCGGATCCGCCCGCCAGGCACGCAACAGCCGCGCCAGATACGGCTCGCGCCCGGCGGCTATGTCCACCCACCAGTTGAGCGCGGCCAGGTGAATCTCCGCCTGCGGATCGACCGAACGCGCCGCCTGCGCCGCCACGCGCACCATCTGCGCGTAGGCTACTGTGTCGCCGGCAAAATGAACCTCGCCCTCGCCGGGTCGCACATCCGGTTCGTCGTAGACCACCCAGGTGTGGACTCCCAGCGGGGCATAGTGCCGGACCAGCGCCCGCACAAACGCGGCCCACCGGTTGCGCGGGTCCCGGATGGGCAGCGCCAGCCCGTCGGGCACGGCGTCCGGTTCGCCACCGGCCGAAGCCCAGGGGGGCGTGCGCACGATCAGCCCGACGACCTCGCGCCCGGCTGCCCGCGCCGCTTCAAGCGCCGCCAGATCAATGGCGTCCGTGTCCAGCGCGCCCGGGCCGTCCGGCTGAAGCGCATCCCAGGCGAAGGTGATCTGCTCCCATCCCACGCCGAGCGCGTCGAGCGCCGCGTGATGTCCCGCCGCATCGGTGACACCGAACCGCAACGCGCCCTGGAGCGCGCCGTCCTGGGCGCGGCTCGCAGAAACAGCCCCCGCCGCGACGCACGCCGCCAGCCCAAACGCCACCAGCCTGCGCCGCAGCCGCCGGATCATGCCTCCCCCTTGCTGAGCTGCCAGGTCACGCCGCCCACCTCGATCCACACGGCGCGCGGCGGGCCGCCGATCACCAGCACCGCCGGGGCGCCCTCGACCAGGATCGCGCCGTCGGGCTGCGCGATGGCGCCGGGCGTATCCACCACGTACCACGCCGCCTCGTGGCCGGGCACGATCTCCGAGCGGATCGAGCCGACCTGCCCGTTGGGCCGGTAGAGCAGACCGGTTTCGCCGGCGAACAGCGAAAAAACGTGAAACCGTACCGGTTCCCGCTCGCGCGCCCAGACGACGTAGACCGTGCGCCCCGGCTGGCGCAGCGTGACCATCGTCGAACGCGCGCTCAGGTAGCGTTGCGCCGACAGCGTGTGCCCGAAGGCGTCGATCACCATCCGGTACGCTTCAAACGCGGGGCGGCGCGAGCCGTCGGCGCGGACCAGCCCCCAGGGTTCGGTTTCGCCCGGCCGGTAATTGTCATCGTACAGGCGATAGACCGCGATCCGCTCCGCCCCGGCAGCCAGCGCCAGCGCCGACGCCTGCACAATGTAGGCTGCCTGCTGCTCCAGTGAGACGCTATACGCCGAGGGTGGCAGCGCGGCATGCGGATCGATTGACGGGCTGGCGTTAGTCTCGCCGATCCAGATCGGCTTGTACCCCAGCCGGTAATGCTCCAGGATTCCGCGCATCTCTACGACCAGCCGCCAAACGTTGCGCGGTTCGAAGTAGACATGCACCGTCGCCACATCGAAGAAGAACCCGTGCGTATAGGCGTCCGGGTCTTTCGCTGCGATGTCCAGCACTCGCTTGAGATACGGCTCGCGCCCGTTAACCACGTCCACCCACCACGCCATCCCCGCCAGGTG
>DYEN01000430.1 GCA_020725705.1 Anaerolinea sp. | reverse complement strand
TCCCCTGGGAGTCGGCCTCGCGCATCGCCGCGCACCGGGACTGCGCCACCCCCGCCGATTGCGCGCGGCTGCCGGAGCAGTTCTTCGCGGACGCGCTGTGCTGCGGCAGCGGCGGCACGTGCTTCGAGAGCAACCTGGCGCTGCGGGCGCTGCTTGAGGCGCTCGGCTTCGAGGTCACGCTGCACTTCTGCGACATGGGCAGCACGCCCGACCCGCACTGTGCCGCGATCGTCGCGATCGACGACGCGTTGTACCTGGCGGACGTAGGCTACCCGGTCCCGGCGGCGCTGCCGCTCGACCCGATCGCGCCCACCGAGCGCGTCACCCCCGCCTACGTGTTCCGCGCTGTTCCCGGCCCCGGACCGCGCTGGGAAGTCCGCCGGCTGGGGCGCAACGGCTTCGACGAGCAGGCGTTTGTGCTCAAAGGCGCGCCGGTGGATGGCGACACGTTCCTGGCGCGGCTGCTGCGCGATCACGAACCGGATGGCTATTTTCTGGACGAGGTGATCGTCTCGCGCACGCGGGCCGAGGGCATGCTGCGCTATAGCGAGGGTAAGGGGCTGGTGCGGCGCACGCTCGACGGCGAGTTTCCGGTGCCGCTCGCGCCGGACGACTCCGCCGATCTGCCGCGCACGCTGGCGCGGCTGTTCGGATACGATGAAGCGATTCTGCGGCGGGCGCTGGAACGCCCGCGGGAGTAGCCACCTGTTTTAGAGGCGCGGCGGCCCCTGTCGGATGCGCTCGCGCAGGGCGTCCAGCGGCCAGGCGCCCTCCCACCCGACGCCAAAACGCTGCGGGTGGATGGCTTCGGCCCACCAGGTCGCGCCGGCTGCGGCGTAGGGGGCGACCAGTTCAGCCGCCCGCGCCGGATCGTCGCCGGGTGTAACGCCTCGGTGCAGGATGTCGAACGGCGCAGGGTTCCCGCCACGCTGCGCGCGCAGGAACGCCACCGCCTCGCGGAACATCTCCAGCAGAGCATCTGCCTCAGCGTCGGGGAACAGCGGGAACATCCCATCCCAGCGAGCACCACGCCGGAAGGGCGCCTTGTTCGGCCAGTAGCCCGCCACCCAGATCGGGATGCGCGGCTGCTGGAACGGCCCCGGCAGGAAGTGCGCGCGCTCGACCGTGTAATGCTCGCCGCGAAACGAGAACGGCTGCGCCGACCACAACCCCGCCAGGATCGCCAGCGCCTCATCGAGCATCGCGCCGCGTCGCTTGAAATCCGTTTCCTCGCCCAGGTCCGCCCACTCCGACGCGCGCCCGCTGCCCAGCCCCACCCCCAGGATCAGGCGCCCGCCCGACAGGTGGTCGAGCGTGACGGTTTCGCGGGCGACTTTCCACGGGCGACGGCGCGGCAGCGGTGTGACCATCGTCCCCAGCCGGATGCGCGAGGTGTGCGCCGCGATCGCCGCCAGCGCGATCCAGGGATCGACCATCGGCAGGTTCCACTCGCGCCCGCCCAGGTGATCCCACACAAAGAGGCCGTCCCACCCTGCCTGCTCGGCGTCGCGCGCCAGGTCCACCAGCAGGCGCGGATCGCCAAACGGCCCCATGTTCGGCAGATCGATCGCGTAGCGCATGTCAAGCCTTTCTGACCCCTGGCGCCGGGCTGTGGGGGACGGCAGTTGAGGGTCAAACAGCACACACCATGTCCAGGGCGTGTGATGCGCTCGACGGGGAGCGGCGGTGTGGAGTGTTCTCATCGGGGCGATGTGTGCATCGCTCGCTGCCCAACCACCGCGCGTGTGACCCCGTATTTCGCACGCTCCGGGCAAGCCCGGCCCCTACGTGTAGCGCCGGCTTTCCATCACAGCCCGCCCTGCAAAGTGCATGCCAGCCTCTAGGGCGAGGGCAGCTCGTCCATCTGCCAGTCGCACAGGATGCGCGCCAGCAGCGCGGCCCGGCGCGGCAGCGAGCGGATGATCACCTGCTCGTGCGCGGCATGTAACCCGGTCCCGGCGGCGCCCAGCCCGTCAAGCGTAGGGATGCCCAGCGCGGCGGTGAAGTTGCCGTCGCTGGCGCCGCCGCTCCCGCCTTGGGGGACATCCATCCCCAGCGCCGCGCCGATGGCGCGAGCCTGAGCGTAGGTGCGGGCCATCTGCTCGTTGTGCTCCATCGGCCCGCGATCGATCCCACCGCTGACGGTTACCTGCGCCCCCGGCAGCACCGGCGACAGGTTCCGGATCGCCTGATCCACCCGCTGCGCTTCGGACGCCTTGAGGAAGCGCACGTCCACGTGCATCGTCGCTTCCGGCGGGATGACGTTGGACGCCATGCCGCCCGCGATCCGCGTGACCGACACCGACGTGCCGTTGGGCAGGTCGTTGAGCTGGTGCAGCGCCAGGGCCTGGTGCGCCGCCTCGATGATGGCGTTGATGCCGGCTTCGGGCGCGTTGCCGGCGTGCGAGGCGCGCCCGGTCAGTGTGACCGTATAGCGGGCGATCCCCTTGCGCCAGGTCTTTAGCGCCTCTTCTTCGGTGGCCGGCTCCATGACCAGCACCAGCCCGGCCTGCCGGGCCAGGTCCTCGATCACGCTCCGCGAGTGCCAGCTACCGGTTTCCTCGTCGCTGTTGAGAAACAGCCAGATGGGCCGCGACGGCATCTCGCCGCGATCGCGCAGGCCGCGAATCGCTTCGAGCGCGACGACCACGCCCCCCTTCATATCGACCGCGCCCGGCCCGTAGAAGATCCCGCCTTCCTGGCGGACCGGCATGGTTTCCAGCGTGCCGACCGGCCAAACGGTGTCCAGGTGCGCCAGCAGCAGGATCGGTCGGCCCGGCGCGTCGCCGTTCCAGACTGCCAGGCGCAGGTCACCCACTTCGGCGCGGGGGTAGACCGTGATCTGCGCGCCCAGGTCCTCGCACAGCGCGGCGACTTCCTCGCTCAGCCGATCGACGTGCGCTTTGCTGTGCGTCGGCGACTCCAGGCAGACAAACCGCTCCAGCAGCGCCACCATCGCGCCGGTGCGCTGCGCATAGAAATCGAGAAACTCGCTGCTCATAACGTGCTTACTCCACAGAGGCGGGATGCTCGCGGACAAACGGCGAAGGCACCGGCGCGCTGCCCAGGATTTGCTGCCAGGAAAGCTGCGCGCGGCCTTCCAGAAAACTCAAGATGTAATCGCGGGCGGGGTGATCGCTGCGCTGGACGGCGTCAGCCGCCGCGCCCAGATCGTACGCCACGCGGCGGAACTCGACCCGGTAGCCCGCGTCGTCAGCTTCCAGACGGGCATAGCTGGGGCGCGTATCACCTGCCGGGGGGTTGCTCACGCTGCCGGGGTTGATCACGCGGACCGCGCCCAGGCGGTGATCCTGCGGCCAGTGCGTGTGCCCCACGACGATCAGATCGGCATCCGCGCCGGCGATCAGCGCGGCTAGCTGCTCGGTGCCGGTCGCCGGAGTGACGCCGGGGCCGTCGTCGCGCCCCGGCGAGGCGTGAACTGCCAGCAGCCGGGTGCCGTCCGGCAGCGTCAGGCGGTGGTCGAGCGGCAGCTCGCGCAGCCACTCGAGCCAGCCATGGGCGCTCAGATAGCCCTGTGTCCAGGCGAAGCTGCGCCCCATGCGGACGATCTGCTCCACCCGCGCCGGATCGCCTGCCAGAGCGGCCAGCTCGCCTTCTTCCAGCGCGAAGTGCGCCACGCCACGATCGGTGTTGCCGCGCAGAAAGACCGCCTTGGGCAGCGCCGTGATGCGTTCCAGCGGGGTGACCGGGTCGTAGCCGATGGCGCTATAATCGCCCATCAGCAGGTAACCGTCCACACCACCCCAATCCGCCACGTCCGCCAGCACGGCGTCGAGCGCAAGCGGGTTGCCATGAATATCCCCCAGGATCGCCAAGCGCATTATCCCTTCTCCTTACTCCGGCGCCCGCCGAGCGTATAGCGGGCGAGCAAACGCACCCGGTCATGGGACATGGTCCAGTCGTTCACCACAAACTCGACGGTGTGGATCGGGCACGGGCCGTAGTCGGCATCGCGCCGCGCCGCGATGTACCCAGCGAGTGCGTCCAGGTTCGCGGGCGGCACGCGGAAGCGCAGGGCCGTGATATGCGCCGCCGTGCTCCGGTAGCGCAACTCCAGCCCATCCGCCAGGCCGGCGGCGCGCAGCCCTGCCCGCAGCCGGTCGCGCAGGGCGTTGAGCGCCCCCTCCGGCGAGTGGCCGCAGATCAGCACGCAACTTCGGCTCGCGGTCAGCCCGCGCAGCTGTACTGTAAACGGCGCTGCCGCCGCGAACAAGGCTTCGAACAGAGATTTGTATGCATTGACAGGGGCGCGCGCGGGGTCGAAACCGGGCGCAGCCGAGATAACCGACAGCACGGTAATATGCAGTTCGTCGGGGCGGTAGATGTGCTGCTCCGGCGCCAGCGCGCGCAGATCGTCCAACACGCCGGACAGCCGCCCCAGTGCCGCACCGTCCGGCCGGACCGCCAGGGTCAGGCCGCGCCGGTTATCGAACTCGCGCCGGTCGAGGAGCGGGTCGATCTCGACTTGGCCGGCCCGGAAGGATGCCAGTGCCTCGTCCCACAAGCGGTCGTACAGCGCGCGCTCGCCCGGCATCACGCGCAGCCCTCGCCCTCACTCGACTTCTTCGCGCAGCGCCAGCACGTAGTCCGTGCCGGTCCAGTCCCAGACATCGACCACGCGGGCGGGCGCCGCCAGGCCGGCCCGGGGCGGATTGATCTGGGCGGTCAGTTCCAGCACGCCGTCGCCATCCACATCCGCAATCCCGATCCGCCCGTTGATCGCCACAATCTGCCCGTTGTTCAGCTCTTTGAAGGCGCCGGTCTGCGCGTTCCAGGTCAGGATCTTGCCGTCTTTGGCGCAGGTCGAGCGGCTGCACGTTTCGGTGAAGAAGACCAGCTCGGCGCGCACATCCGCGTTCATATCGCCCACGCGCAGCAGCTCCGGCAGCGCCACCAGCGGGTTGAAGGGCGTCTCGTATAGCACGCGATAACCGCCGCTGTCGCAGCCGAGCACCAGCATCTGCCCGGCGTTGAGCAGCGCCTCGTCGTTGTAGGTGTGCGGATTGTAGAAGGTGACGATGATCTCGCGCACGCCGTCGCCGGTCAGGTCGGTATCCGCCTGGACCACGCCGCCCCGGTCGGTGATCGCCCCCCAGTTGCGCAGCGTGGCTTCGAGCACGGTCGGCGAGCCGCCCGCCGACAGATAGGCCGCGATGCGGTCTTTATAGTCGTTGAAGTTGGCCGGGCGATCGGGCGGCGCGGGCACGCCGGGCGGCGGGCATTTATCGGGCTGGTAATAGGGCGCGGGCGGCGGCGCTGCCGCGACGGCGGTTGCAGCTTCAATCGTCGCGAACAGGGCAGTCGCGGTAGCCGCCGGGCCGACCGGCCGGCTGCCCGGCACGTCGGGGTTCGGCGTTGCGGCTGTATCCGGTGGCTCGAGCGCGCCCGGCGGCGTGACCACCCAAACCGACAGGACCCCGCCGGGGGTCGCCGTGCGCAAGATGCCCGGCGTCGACGCGAAACCTTCCGGCGTGGGCGTGGACGTGCCGCGTTGGCCGATCACATCACCCAGCGGGCCGCACGCGGAAATGCCAAGCAGCGCCGCGCCAACCAGCAGCATCCATGCCAGGCGCGTCCAGAACCGGGGAACAAGGGGCGTGGTCATGGCTGGAAGTATAGCGCGGCGAGCAGCGAGCGCCAATCGGACCCGCCGGGCGCTTCTAATGTGCTTCTGAGAGTCTCGCCCTCAACAACCGGCACGGATATGGTATAATTAAGGCCAGTCAGGGGGTGACAGGCTTCGACAGGGGAGGCTGCGCCCAGACTGCAAGCCGAGGCGCTCTACCCTCGTTAATCCAGAGCACACCAATAAGTGCCAACCAAAGCACTTCTCGTCTCGCTCTGGCTGCGTAAGTAGCCGGACGGACACAGGTCACCCGAGGGTGACCCGTCTGCCCCGACCGTCCCTGTTCGGGCGGCAAGCAGGCGTCACAAAGAGCAGGGTGCCCCGCTGCGACGCCGGTAAGCGGCGGTTAAGAATCCACCGGCTAGCCCGCGGCATGCCCCGGTTGGCTCGGGTACCCGCGGCGCGAAGCTAATGAGCCAGCTAAGCTTGTAGAGGTCTGTTCGCGAATCTCTTGGACCCGGGTTCGATTCCCGGCACCTCCACCTATCAGCACAAAGCAGCCAGGGACGCACGTCGAGCCGCCCTGGCTGCTCTTTTTCCGGGATGCGCTGCGGCGTCGCCCGCTAGGTTTCGTGGGGGGCGCTGCGCGCGCGATCTGCCCCCGTGCCGGAAGCGGCCATGCCAGACACGCCCGGCGTCGCCTCGCCGGGCTGCGCCTCGCTCTCGGTGGCGCCCACCGCCGCGTGAACCCGGTCCCGCCCTTCCTCGGCGGCCATCTGCTCGATCAGCGCGGCCTCGCGCTGTAGCGCCCGGTAGCGCAGGTAGATCCACGCGATCATCCCGCCCAGAATCACGGCCATCGCGCTATAGCCGAGAATCATGTACTCCGCATATTTGCCCATCGTGCACTCCTCTAGCCTACAGGTCGGCCAGCACTTCCATCTTCCGCCGCGCGACCCGCTCAGAGAAGTTCTCCAGGCGGATGCGGTGCCAGACCAGAACGACGGTGATCACGGTGAAGGTGATCATATTGAAAAACAGCGTGTCGCGGATGCGCCCGCTGACCTCGAAGGAACCTTCGGGATCGGCCTGGGTTGGGCCGGCCACCACGGGGTGGATCGTGTCCGGGCGGATGCGGATGATAATGATGGTGTAGAGCACGCTGGCAAAAGCTACGATCGCGTACACCGCCGCGAAGCGCCGCCGCCGCTCCGGGTCTTCGATCCCGGTACGCAGCATCATGTAGGCCGCGTAGGCCAGCCACATGATCGTCACGCTCGTCAGGCGCGGGTCCCACGTCCACCACGTGTTCCAGATCGGGCGCGCCCAGGCCATGCCGGTCACGATCGTGATGGTCGAGAAGCCCAGGCCGATCTCAACCGCCGAGTGGCCGAGCGTGTCCCACTTGGGGTTGCGCGAGCGCAGGTAGGCGATCCCGGCCACCACCGCCGCGCCAAACGCCAGAAACGAGCCTAAAAACGAACTGAGATGGATGTAGAAAATACGCTGAGCCTCGCCCTGCTGGCGCTCCGGGCCGACGTAGAAGAAGTTCATCAGCATCGCCAGCACAAAGAGCACCGCCGCCGCATACGTCAGCCCCATCAAGATCTTCGTGCGCTTCTCCGAATACGCCATACCTGTCTTCGCTCCTCAATACCCTGCCGCCGGCAGGCCGGCACCGTGCGATAATTTTATCCGATCAAACTGAAAATCTCGCCCTTTTTGCGGCGCGTTATTCTTCCACCACGTAATCGAACAGCGCATAGCTGGCGGCAATGTAGATCACATCCGCCATGAACAGAAGCTGAACCCACGGCAGCCAGTCCTGCGAGGGCATCTCGTTCAGCACGGCAGTGCTGCCCCGCACCGCGCTGATCACGATCGGCAGCACGACCGGCATGAGCAGGATGGGCAGCAGGGTCTCGCGGCTGCGCGCGTGCACGCTCATGCTCGACAGCAGCGTGCCGATCGTGGTAAACCCGATGCTGCCCAGCACTACCAGCAACACCAGCAGGGGCCGCAGCAAGGTGATGTTGAACAGCACCGTCAGCAACACCATCAGCACCAGCGCGATGACCAGCACAAACAGCAGATTGCCGATCATCTTGCCGAAGAACAGCGCGCTGCGAGCGATGGGCGCCAGCAGCAGCCCGTCGAGGCTGCCCTTGTCTTTCTCGCTGGCGAGGCTGCGGCTCAGCCCCAGCAGCCCGGCGAAGACAATCGTCACCCACAGCACGCCGGTAACGGTCGTCTGGCGGGCGTTGGAGTCCAGCTCCAGCGCCAGGCTGAAGATCATGACCGTCATCAGCGTGAAGAGCAGCATTGAGTTGATCAGCTCGCGGCTGCGGATCTCGGCGCGCACGTCCTTCCAGGCAATCGCGGCCACCGCGTGCCAGTACGCCGTCACCGGGCGGCGGACCTTGACTCGCCGAACCGGCACGACGGCTTCCGCCGTTGTCGGGGTGGTTTCGCCCTGCGCACTCATGAGACCGTAGCTGCTCCTGTCACGTCGGCGTAGAGGGACGGCAGCGCGTCCGGATCGATGGCGCTGCTCGGCGCGTTGAAAGCGATCTGGCCGCGGCTGAGAATCGCGACGCGATCCGCCAGCAGATGCCCACGCCGCAGATCGTGTGTGGTCATGATCACGGTTCGCCCGCCGATGGCGACCTCGCGCAGCAGGTCATCGAGCAGCGCCGCCGCGTCCTGATCCAGGCCGGTATACGGCTCGTCGAGCAGCAGCACCGCCGGATCGTGCAGCACGGCGCGCGCGATCGCCAGCCGCTGCACCATCCCGCGGCTGTAGGTACGCACAACGTCGCGGGCGCGGCGCCACAACCCGACCCGCTGCAACACGGCGCGGATGCGTTCGGCGCGCTGCTCGGCGGGCAGATCGTAGAGCCGGGCGAAAAAGATCAGGTTTTCCTCAGCCGTCAGGTTGTCGTAGAGCAGGGGCTGGTGGCTGACCACGCCAAGCTGGCGCCGCACGAAGTCCGCCTCGCGGGGCAGCTCCCAACCGCCGATCCGCACGCTGCCCGCCGTCGGGCGCGAGAGCGCGCCGAGAATGCGCAGCAGCGTGCTCTTGCCGGAGCCGTTCGGGCCGAGCAGCGTCAGGAACTCCCCGCGCGCCACCGTCAGATCCAGGCCACGCAGCACGGGGTTGACGCCGAAGATCTTGGTCAGACTCCGCACTTCGATCATGCCGGGCGCCGCCACCTCGTGCTCAACCATCGCGATCCTCGCTCATGAGCGGCAGCAGGCGGTCCATCAACAACGCACGCCGTTCGTCATAGGTGTTCTGATCAACCTCACCGGCCTCGTAGCTGTCTTCGAGCGCGGCCAGCATCCGCAGCAACTCGTCTTTCGTTGCCCTCGGCGAGGGGGGCCGCCAGTCATCGCCCGGCGCGGAGCGCGCTTTTCGGCTGCCCGCCGGCGCAGATGCCACACCGCGCTGGCGCCACCATAGCACGCCCGCCATACCCAGGATCGCGACACCCAACCCGGCCAGGAAGTACGGCAGCATCTCCAGCACGCTCCCGTCGTCATCAGCCGCCGCGCTCGCGCCCGCGCTGGCCTGGGACACGGTGCGCGTTGGGCGCCCTTCCAGCGTGAAGACCATACGCTCGCCCTCGGCCAGCGGGCTGATTAGATCATGCGCGCGCAAGAGCGACGCATCGTTGGGCGAGATCTCCGCGCCCGGTTGAAGCTCGGCGACGCGCAGTCCACCACTCAGCGCCCGGTAGCGGAACTCGCCCTCGGCGCTGAACTGCTCGCTGGAGAATTTCACCGTGTCGTTGGGAACCAGCACGGCGGCGTCCATCACCGGGAAGCCGAAGTTGTGCTCGATCACCGCGCCATCCTCGTACGGCAGGTAGTACAGCACGGTGATCTTGTGCGCCTGGTTCGGGCGCAGCGGCCAGGTGTCCTTGACGACCGGTACACCGTTCACCACTTCAACCCGGTAGCGCGGGTTTTCCTGCATCTGCATCGGCTGGATGCCGAACGCGCCGACCGGCAATTCGATCTCGACCGACACCGGGAGCGGGCCGGTCCCGTCGTTCTCGTTGGCGACGATTCGGTCTCCCGTGTTGAGCAGCTCGACATCGAGCCGGACTTCCAGCCCAAACTCGTTCATCAGCGCGTAATTGAGCAACACCTGCGCCCAGGTCACGCCGACGGTATCGTGCGACGCGGTCCGCTCGTAGAGCGTCACATCGGTCGAGATGACCTCTTCATCGCCCCGGATGGGGTGGATCTGCGCGCCCTGAGGGATGCCGTCGTAATTGATCCACACAATGTAGATGTAGCTGGACGAGCGCGGCACGTCCTCGAAAATGAATGTGTGGTCGGCGTTGGCGGTGGTCTCGCGGCTGAGCAGCTCCGCGCCGGTCCCGTCCAGGACGAACAGCGAGACCGGCTGATCGGCGGGGATCGGGCGGCCCCCGGTGGTTCCCTGCACCAGCCGCCCGGTGACGTCCACCACCTCGGTAGTTTCGGCCACGGCAGGCGCTTCAGCGCCCTCCCCGTCGTCCGCCCGCGCCGCCGTACCCGGCGGGCTGAACTCGAAGATGAACCGCACCAGCGCGTGGATCTGCTCCTGGCTCAGCCGCTCGGCGTAGTCCTTCGGCATGATGTCGGCATAGTCAGGCACGATAAACGCGCCCGGATCGACGATCGACTGAATAACGTATTCCTCGGCGGAAAGCCCCTCGACCCGCGACCCCGCCTCGGCCTGGATGACCGACAGCGACGGTCCCGCGCCGCTGGCCGCGCCATGACACGCGGCGCATTCCGCCAGATACGTCTCCATGCCCAGGTTGAAATCCGCAGAGGCGATTTCCTCGCTCAGCGCCACATCACCGGACCGCGAGGTTGGGCCGGATGCGGCAGGGGCAGCAGAGGTCGGGTTCAGCGGTGGGGGCGTCGGCAGTTGGACCGCCCGCGTTGGCGCCGGCAGGATCTCGCGCTCCTGGACGATCTGCGGCTCGCCCGAGGTGTTGATCCCACAGGCGCTGAGCACAAACACAACAAATACCAAGCTCACAAACCACAGGCGATTGACCACAGGTTTCACCATACAGTTTTGTCCGATTTCCCACAGCTTCATCGTGACACGCGCAGGCCGTCTCGGAAGCGGCGCGCACGGACCACACCCGCTCACTGGCGCTGAGGCGCCTGGCGCAACGCCGCGACGGCTGCCTCGACGCGCGCTTCCTGCTCGGCGATCGCCGCTTCCAGTTCGTCGATCCGCTGGGTGATGGCGATCGCGAGCCGGAACAAGTAGACTCGCTGCTCCTCATAAACCCGCTCGCCCAGCTTGCCCAGGTCGTAATCAAAGTCGAGGTCGCGGATCTCGCGCAAAATGCGCAGCTTTTCGCTCCACAGCAACTCCAATGCCTGGATCTGGCGTGGCGTCCCGTGCCGGCCCGCCCAGCTCATGCCTTCCGCCTCAACCCGAAATAGCGGTCGCAGCACGAACACCAGCAAAGCGCCGCCGCATACCACGGCCAAGATGACAAGAGTAGCCGACATGCCTGCCCCTTACCCGTCCGTCGCGCCGATCCTCAGCTCTCCAGCGCGCGCTCGATCTCCTCGCGCAGTTCGCGCTCGCGCGGGGTGGAGAGAAAATGCCGCACAATTTCGCCCTGCCGGTTGATCACAAACGTCTCTGGGATCCCTGTGATGCGGTAGTCCTTTTCGATCTTGCCCTTCACATCAGGCGCGTTGTAGTAGGTGATCCCGAATTCGTCCAGATACGCCAGCGCGTTGCGCTCGATGTCGTCTGTGTTGATGCCGACGAAGACAACGCCGCGATCGCGGTATTCCTGCCACAGGCGCTCGAGCATAGGCGCTTCGTCGCGGCAGGGAGCGCAATAGCTGGCCCAGAAGTTGAGCACGACGGCCTGGCCGCGCCAGCCCTGCAGCGAGATCGGCTCGTCGGCGAAGGTTACGGCGCTGAATTCGGGCGCCGGCCCCTCGGTCGGGGTGGATAGGTTCGCCTTGTACAGCGCATAGCCGATGACAAACATCGCCGCGATGACGACCAGCAGCGCCACAGCACCCAGCGTGGAAAAACGCTGCCGCACCGGCGCATCCGGTTGGGGGCGGTCCTGGGCCACTTGTTCCAGCCAGTCCGGCAACTCATCCGCACCGGCCGGAGGCATCACATTCTCCTGCTCGCTCATGCCTCAAGTCCCTCTAACTCGCTCTCAATACGGTCGATAAGCTGCGGGTCGACGTCCGCCGGAACGGGCCGCGTCTGCGCGTGCACGCCGGATCGCCGCGCGATCTGACCGGCCTGCTGCCCGCGCCGGCGCAACCGGCGCACTTCAAACGCGCCGATCACGGTGAACAGGGCGACGATCACAAACGGCACCGCGAACGCAATCAGGCGATCCACCGGATCGCGCGGGATGGCCGCCACCTCTGCCCCATAGCGCTCGACGAAATAGTCGATGATCTCGTCATCGGTGCGGCCCTCGCCAAGCTGGCGGGCGATCTCCTCGCGCCACTGCACACACGCGATGCTCTCGCATTCATCGAGCGGGATCCCCTCGCATACGTCGCAGAACATCTGCCGCGCGATCCGGTTGACGTCGTCCCAGGTCACGTTCGGCGGCAGTGCCTCTCCGCTCTGCGCGGCAGCCGTCGCCGCGCCGCCAAGCAGCGCCCCACCTACCAGAACTGCCAGCAATGCACCATACAGCCAGCACGCCGCATATTGCCTGAATCGCTCCCTCATCGCCTACCGTCCTCCCGAAGCCGGCGCGGCAGCCGGCGCCGTCTGGAGCGCGACCATCGGCTGGCGCGACGGCCACAGCGCGACAATCGTCCCCAGAATCAGGATGATACCCCCCATCCAGACAAAGTTGATCAGCGGGTTGAGATAGACCCGGAAAGTCACCGTGTTGCCTTCCCAGAAGGTGATAATCGCGTAGAAGTCCCCCGCCAGCGTGCTGTGCGCGCCGGGGATGCTCATATTGGTCGTCGGCGTGAGGCTCTGCGTGGCCGAGTCAAAGGTGTAGAACGTGTCGCGACGCGGGCGGATATGATCGACGATCTTGTCGCCGCGATACACCGTCGCGCGGGCAATCGTCATGCGCCGCCCGTCTTCCGCCTGGGCGTCGAACAGCCCGTTGTATTGCAGGGTATATCCGCCGAGCGTGAGCCGGTCGCCGGGGTTGAGTGTCTGCTGGGTCACCTGCTGGAACGAGGTGCTGCCCACCACACCGAGGCCCATGATCACGATGCCGAGGTGAATGAAGTAGCCGCCATAGCGATGACGGTCGCGCCCGATCAGGTTGGTGAAGGCGGCCCAATACCCCTCGCCGCGGCGGTGGCGCGCCGCGACGCCCTTGGCGATCTCGGCGATGGTCGCGAACCCGGCAAACGCTACCAGCCCGAACCCAAGCAGCGCCATGACGTTGTGCACGCCCGTGATCCCCAGGCCGATCACCACCGCCAGCGCCAGCAGGAAGGGGATCAGACTCGACCGGCCCAGGCGCTGCGCGGTCGAGCGACGCCAGGCGGCCAGCGGGGCCAGGCCCATGAGGATGAAAATGCCGATCAAGAACGGGCGAACTACCGGCGGGAAGTAGCTTGGCCCCAGGTTGATGATCGTGTCGCGCAGACCCAGGTCGACCAGGATGGTGGTGATCGCCTCGGCCCAGGTCCCCCACAGTACGACGACCGTCAGGCCCAGGAACATCCAGTTGTTGAGCAGGAACAGGCTCTCGCGGCTGAAGATCGAGTCAAGATGGTCCGCGCCGCGCAGATCGCCGCGCTCTTGCCGCCAGACCAGCAGCAACACGCTGATCAGGGCCGCCGCCGCCAGGAAGGTGAACATCGGCGCGCCGATCTCGGATTCGGCGAAGGCGTGCACGCTGCTGACCACGCCGCTGCGCGTCGCAAAGGTTCCCAGAATCACCAGCAGGAAGGTGAGGATGATGAGCAGCATGTTCCAGAACTTGAGCATGCCGCGCTTTTCCTGCACGACGGCGCTGTGCAAAAAGGCGGTTCCGGTCAGCCAGGGCAACAGCGCCGCGTTCTCAACCGGGTCCCAGCCCCAATAGCCGCCCCAGCCCAGCACGTCATACGCCCAGCGCCCACCGAGAAGCAGCCCCAGGCTGAGGAACAGCCACGCCACCAGCGCCCAGGCCCGCGTCGCGCGGATCCAGCTCGCGCCGAGCTGGCCGGTCGCCAGCGCAGCGAAGGCGAAGGCGAACGGAATGACGAAGCCGGTGAAGCCCAGGTAGAGCATGGGCGGGTGGATCACCATGCCCAGGTGGCGCAGCAGCGGGTTGAGACCCGTGCCGTCGGCAGGGTGAAAGACCTCGGCGTTGCCCGCCGGGCGGAAGACCGACGAAACCGGCTGCATCTCGCCGGGCACCAGCCAGTAGCGCGCGAACGGATTCTCGATGAACACGTTCAGCACCAGGAAGAAGCCCAGCGTGGCCATGGTCACGGCGATGACGTACGGCATCAGCCGGCGCTCGCTGTTCCAGTTGATGAGCAGGGCTGCAAAGGTGAACGCGCTCATCAGCCACGACCAAAACAGCAGCGACCCGGCCTGGCTGCCCCACAGCGCGGTGTAGAGGTAGAAGGTCGGCGTGGCGTTGTCGGTCGTCTGCCACACATAGCTGATGCTGTATTCGTGATTCAGCAGGGCATAGATCAGAGCCAGACAGGCGACGGTCAGCAGGGGAAATGTCGCCAGCCCGGCGTTGCGCGCGCTGAGTACCAGAGCAGGACGCCGGGCACGCGCCCCGATCACCGCCGCCACCAGCGCATACAGCGCCGCGACGAACGCCAGCCCGGTTGTTACGATGCCGATTTCTGCGATCATGGCTGCAACGGCTCCTTAAAGAACACCAGGCAGCCGCAACGGTCAGAGGCTTGGGCAGCCATCCCCCTCGCCGGGTTTGGCCGACGTCCACTGCCGCGCTCTGCTGCCTGTGCCTAACGAAGGCTGTGCAAAATTCTTTCGCCGAACTCGTTCTATCATACTATATGATCAGAACCTGATGCCAGAAAAACGCCGGGTGACAAATGGGCTGATTTCTGGCGCGAACTTTCACCAATTCTCACCGGACATCACGGGCGCCCCGTGCCGCGTGTCAAAAAGAACGCCGCGCGGGGCGGCGTTCGTGAGCGTCTGCCGGATGCCGATGATTACCCGACAGCCTGCTCGGGCACATCCTCTTCATATTTGGTCGGGCACTTCAGCGTGATCTCGTCCGCGATGAAGACCATCTCGCCGCCCTGCTCGACCAGCGTGCCGGACATGATCGCCTGCGCTTCGTGCTGCAGCAGGTCTGGAATCTCCTTCTCATGCGCGATGACCTTCATTCGCACCGCATTGGGGTTCTCGACGGCGTTGTGCAACACCATCGCCAGGCCACCCTGCTCGCGGATCGCCTTGTTGTCGTTCGGGATGTTGGCGACGATGAAGGTCAGCTCTTGCGTCTCCGGGTTGAAGACGGGGTCGCCGTCCACCGCCCCCGAGACACGCACCGTCTTGCCGTGCATGGCCTCGTCCGACAGCAGCTCTTCAACGGTCACGTAATAGCGCGCGCCGATGAGCGTACTCGAAAGCAGAAGATAGCCAATCGCACCCAGAATCACGATCCCGATGATCAGGAACTTCCAGCGCCCTTGCGACTGCACGCGCGCTCGCGCCGGCAGGACCTGACTCTTCTCCCATTCAAGTTCTGTCATAGCATTGACCCCTAAATCATTGTCGTCACGACGAACCTGCCCGGCATTACAGTGTTTATTGTATCAGTTTTTTTCCATACAATCCAAGCGAATGATCGCCGCCTGCGCTGACACCTGTCATATCCGCCGTGAGCGCCGCAGCGGCATCTCCAGCTCCAGCTCGTCGTGCAGAGGAATCCCGTTCAGCCCTTCTTCGGGGATGCTGGGTTTCAGCCGGCGGCGCGCCTCGTCTACCGCGCCGGGACGCAGTGCCACCAGCCGGTAGCCGCGCCGCTGGTAGAAGCCCAGGGCGTTCAGGTTGTCGTTGGTCGTGATCAGAAACACGCGTCGGCAGCCCGCCGCGCGCGCCAAGTCTTCGACGGCACGCAGCAGCGCCGTCCCGACCCCCGCGCCCTCAACCACGCTGTTGAGCGACATGACCTCGCACTCGCCTTCGTCCAGGCGATAGGTCAGCAGACCGGCGCGCTTGCCGCGAATCCAGGCTACCAGCCCCGGAAACAGGCGCATGTCATACAGCATCCCGCGTGACACCATCTGCAGCCCGCCCCAGCTTGTCTCGATCAGATGCAGCGCCCAGGGGCGATCCTCATCGGTCATAGGGCGGATGTGCACACGAGCCACCACCATCCTCTAGTTTTCCTCCTCGGCACCGCCGTTCTCGCCACGATCACCGCTCTCCCGGTCGCTTTCGCCGCGCAGGCCGCTCAGCGGCGACCGCATGCTGTACGCCCCGCCCACGGCCAGAATCGCGACCACGCCCAGAATCACCAGAAACGTGCTCCAGCCTTCGGGGCTGGGGCCGGTTTCGGGCGGGGACACGCTCCACGACGCGACATAGGTTTCCAGATCTTCCAGCGCCTGATCGTCGAATGGGCCACCCGCTGCTACGCCGAAGCCCGGCATCGTCGGGTCGCCGGTTCCCCGGCTGACGGTCTGCAGGAACGTCTCGGGCGCGTACTCAAAACCGGGGAACCTCGGCGGGACGCGGCCCCGCCCTTCCGGCCCGTGACAGCCATAGCACGAAGTCGCGTACAGCGCCGCGCCGCGCACCGGATCCCCGAAATGATCCGGCACCTGCTCGACCGTCGGGCGCAGGTTCGGCTCGGGCAGGGGCGGCACGTCACCCGTCTCCCACGTCGCCAGATAGGCCACAAGCTGGTCGAGCTGCGCCTCGCTCAGCGGACCGCCGGCCGTCTGCGCGTAAGCCGGCATGGCCGCGCCGTCGTCGGGGTCCGAATCGCGGCCCTGCGCGATGACCTCACGCGCCGTCGCAGGATCGTAGCGGATCGCGCGGAACGCCGGCCCTTCGGCGATCCCTTCCCCGCGCGGACCATGGCAGGCCTGGCAGAACTCCGCGTAAATCGCCGCCCCATAGCGCGCGGCGCGATCGGCGTTGGGGTCATCCGCTTGGCCGTGTCCCTCGCCGTCCTGAGCCAGCACAGGAGCCGCGGCGAGCACGAGCGCCAGCACTATCGCCATCCCCCACAAGGACATGCGGCGTTTCATGAAGCTCACCTCCTGGTAGCCCTGCCATGCGACGTATTATAGCATCCGTCCGGCTCCGAGAAACGTGGGCGGCGGTCTGCAACTCCGCGCTGCCGGGTGTCATCCAACCAATTCAGGAGTTGTTTCATCGCCCCGGCGTAGATTGAGGATCAATCGTATGGCAACGGAAAGACTGGCTTTTGTCTGCGACGACAGCACGACCATCAGCGCCCACTTTGGCCGCGCCCCGCTGGTCGTGGTCGTCACACTGGAAGACGGGCGCGAAGTCGCCCGCGAAGAGCGCGTCAAGGAGCGCCCCGGCCTCGTCCACTTGCACGATGCGCACGAGCACACGCACGAAGCAGATCACGCTCACCACCACGCGCACGAGCACGCCGAGAAGTTCCAACCGCTGGCCGACTGCGACGTGATGATCGTGCGCGGCGCGGGCAGCCCAGCGATTGCGCAGGCCGAGCAGATGGGATTGCGCGTGTACCTGGTGGCCGAGCACACGGTCGACGAGGCGCTGGCGGCCTACCTGAACGGGTCGCTGCGCAGCGACCCGCGCCGCATCCATCACCATCACTAGCGCGACGGGTGCCAGGTGGCAACCGTCTCAAACGAAATCGCCACGTGAAGCGCGTGGCGATTGTTTTTGGAGCACGCCTGGAGCCGCGCCGGCCGGCGCGTCACTCGATCTCGATGTACCGTTTCCAGGTATCCGGCCCGCTACCCATCTCCAAGACCAGATAGCTGGTGCGTGGTGTCTTCGGCTCCCACAGCAGCCGCAGACCAGCCTCGCCGGGCAGCCGGTTGCCCTTGCGATGGTTGCAGACAAAGCAGGCGCAGGCCGTGTTCGACCACGTGTTCTTGCCCCCGCGCGAGAGCGGGATGATGTGATCGACCGTCAGATCGCGGCGCGCGATCGTCTTGCCCCGCACCACGTCGCCCACTTTCACGCCGCAGTAGATGCACGTGTAGTGGTCGCGGGCCAGAACTCCCTGGCGGCTCCAGTGCGCATGCCGGCGTGGGACGTTGATGAAGCGGCGCAGCGCGATCACGGACGGGATCGGGAACTGCGAGCGCACCGTCCGCAGGAAGCGCCCCGTCTCTTCGACCATAATCGCTTTTCCGCCCAGAAGTAGATTGATCGCGCGCGGGATGCTGATGACGGTGAGTGGCTCCCACGTGCCGCCGTTTAGGAGAAGAACATGCCCTTCAACCATCGGTCGTATCCTGACACACTCGTTCGAAACCGGCTGTTAGGCTGCGGCTGCCTCTGATTATACCTTTTTTCACGTAGAATTCGAACACTTTTCCGGCTGGTATCGCCGGTGGTACATGCGCGCTGCGCGTCTGAGCGCTCCCCTCAAAAAAAATGAGCGCTGCCTCAGTCGGCAGCGCTCAGACTCAGCGTATAGGCCAGGTTCTCGGTCTCGCGGCTCCGCGGTCGCGACACGGTCACCCGGTAGATGCCGTCCTGCGGCAGCACGAAATCAACCAGGGCCGCCTCGCCTGCCTGGGATGGCTCGCTGATCGTCAGGCGCCGCAGGTCGGGACCCTTCAGCTCAACCTGGAGCGCCACATCGCCCGGCGCGTGCGTAACCCGCAGCGTGATCACGTCGCCTGCCCGTCCCTCGAAGGCGTACAGCTCGCGCGGGTTGATGCCGCTGACACGCCCGGCGACCGTCGATCCGATGGCGATGAAGCCGTCGCGGGCGGTCTGGTCCGCCTCGCCGTCAACAAGCCGGACGGTCAGGCTATACTCGCCGGTGGAGAAGCCTTCCGCTTCGAGAAAGCGCGTCGCAACCACGATGTACGTGCCGTCTGCCGGCAGCGCCACCTCGATCGCCGAGTCGCGGGTGCCGCCCGAGTCGTCGTTTTCGGCCAGGCGCTCGCCCGCCGCCGTCATCAGCACCACATAGGGATCGAGATCGGGCGTGTCGGCGGTCAGGCTCACGGCGACACGCTGGCCCGCCCGGCCCTCGAAGCGGTAGGCATGTTGGAATTCGTCATCGGTCAGCGCGCCAAGCACGCGCTGGCCGAACGCGATCGCGGGCGCCCCGGCCGCGTCAACCGGCAACAGGTTGGCACCCGGCTCCACATCCTGATAGGCGGACGCGTCAAATGAACCTTCGCCGGGATGCGCCGCCACGCCGTCGAGGAAGGCGCTGACCGTGGGGGTGACCACGCCGATATGCACCACCAGCACCGTGCCGTCGGTGTCCAGCAGCAGACTGGTCGGGATGGTGACCACGCGCGCGCGCCGTGACAGCCGATCCGCCACATCGACCACAGCCTGCAAGCCCGGCGGCTGATCGCGCAGGAAATCGAGCGCGGCGGCTTCGGTATCGGACATGTTGACAAAGACCACGTCGTAGGCGTGCGCGTCCGGCGCCAGCGCGATCTGGGCCAGATGCGGGAACTCGATCCGGCAGGGCGGGCACCACGACGCCCAGAAGTTCAGCAGCACCGGGCGCGTCAGGTGCTGCGAGCTAAACTCGTCGGAATCGCCCAGCCCCGGCAGCACGAAGGGTTCGAAGCGGTCGCCCAGCGCCGAGAGGGGCGGCATCTGGCGGGGGTTTCCGAGCTGGCCGCCCAGCCAGAGGGTCTTGTTTCCGGTGCGCAGATTTTGCAGATGCGCTTGCAGCGCCAGCGCCTCGACCTGCGCGGCGGGTGAATCCTGCGCCAGCGCCGGGATCGACGCCAGGAGCAGCGCCGCCAGCAGCAACAGCGTTGCGAACAGACGAGGGCAGGGGAAGGCGGGCATGATGAATCGCTCCGTTCCTCGGTCTCCCGGATGGAAAACATGGAACAGAGTGTACCACGCCCGCGCCGAATTCGCGCACGCGCCGCTTGACTTGTCGAGATGGGCTGCCCCGCTCATAATTCTGGGGGAGGGATGATCGCCCTCGAACCGGTCACAGAGACACGTGAGGGTGGCACTCATGCAGCATCACAGGGAGATGATCACCGGGCTGGGTGGGCTGGCACTCTTCACGCAGACCTGGCGCCCCGACGGCGCCCCACGCGGGATCGTGCTGCTGGCGCACGGTGTCGGGGAGCACAGCGGGCGCTATGAGCACGTCGCCGCCTATCTGGTGGAGCGCGGCTACGCCGTGTTCGCGCTCGATCACCGGGGGCATGGCCGCTCCGAGGGCCGGCGCGCGTCGGTCCGCCGCTTCGACGAATACGTCGTCGATTTGCGCCTTTACTTCGAGCATATCCGGGCGTGCGAGCCGGAACCGCCGGTGTTCCTTTACGGGCACAGCATGGGGTCGATCATCGCGCTGCGCTTCGCGCTGCTTTACCAGAGCGAGCTGGCCGGGCTGATCATCACCGGAACGGCGCTGCACCCCCACCTGCCCGTCCCGCGCGCCCTGGTCCCGGTGCTCAGGCTGCTGGCACGCGTCGCCGGCGCCGCCAAGATAGTTCCGGCAATCGAACTCAAAGGCCTGAGCCGCGATCCGGCGGTGATCACCGCCTACCGGACCGATCCGCTGGTGTACCACGGACGGCTGCGGCTGGGGTGGTCGACCGAGATGTATCGCGCCGTGACCGAAGTGAACCGGCTGCTTCCCGCGCTACGCTTGCCCTGCCTGGTGCTGCACGGTGCCGACGACCCGCTGACGCTGCCGGCAGGCGCCGGGGCCGTGCGCGCCCGTGCCGGCTCGACGGACCTGACCGTCCGCGTATATCCCGGGCTGCGCCATGAGATTCACAACGAGCCGGAACACGCCCAGGTCTTGGGAGACATCGCCGCCTGGCTGGACGCGCACACTGCCGCGCCCCAGGGTGAGGGTGGTTGCGCCTCGCTCACCTGACCCCTTATGACCCGTTGTGACCCTTTGTTAGACGACTAAAATCCACAATCAGCGATCTTCGC
The DNA here is from genome assembly GCA_020725705.1 of Anaerolinea sp. Lineage (GTDB taxonomy): Bacteria > Chloroflexota > Anaerolineae > Aggregatilineales > Aggregatilineaceae > DYGX01. Next base: position 3,516 of record DYEN01000430.1, on the reverse strand, counting down.
GGTTGACAGGCACCGCCCGGCATGCTACACTGTGAGCGATTATCGGGAGAAAAGGCATGTCGGACGGCACAAAACCCGTAATCCTTAAGGATGCCGTGTACTCCCGGCAGGAAGCCGCCGAAGCGCTCGGCGTCAGCCTGAGCACGCTCCAGCGGTTAATCGATCAAGGCTACCTGCGTGCCAGCCGTCCCGCCGGGGTGCGCCGCATCTTCATCCAAGGGTCCAGCATCTTCGAGATGCTGAGCCGAACAGAAGTGGAAAGGTCTGTTTAGCATGGATCTCGGTTCGTCTGCTGCGAGTGCGAGTGGCGAACTCGACGGCCCGGACGCCGACCAGCCTGACTGGCGGGTCGAGCCGGTCATCCAGACAACCGTATACAGGGACGCCCTTGCGTATGCCCGGCCGGGTGGCGCGCTGCCAGCCAGCCGTGGGATCGCTGACAATGGGATAGGGGTTCACGCCCTGCGTGGCCAGGAGGCGCGGCGCTAGCCTTTCGCGCTCTCCGCTTCGCTTGATTCCCCCACCGGGGCGTGACACCATAGACCAGGGTCGCGCCCCGGTTCGTTTGTTCGGGACGAACCGCACGGGCCTTGCCCACCGGGTCCTCTGCCCGGCCTGCCCGAACGTACGTATCGTGTAGCCGATGAACGCGGTGTAGTTCGATGTCTGGTGGCAGAACCATGAGGCTGTTGTGCCGGCTGCTGTGGACAGAAAGCGAGGACAGACGATGACACGCCATAACGTCAAATCCGGCGACGAATGGCCTACCGCTTCGCAGCCTGCGAAGTGCCGCCTCGCATCTGCCACCTAGCACCGGCGCGATCCGGCCGGGTGGCGGATGCCACTCGACCGAATCGCATCCGACAGAACGCAGCGACATAAACCGGCCCGCACGTATTGGAATGACCGGGCATGCGGCAGGGATGGCAGACGGGGTAGGAACACGCCGCCGCCCGACCGGGAAGCAGGGGCCAGACAACTTTAACAATCGAGACTGAGCCGGGAGCAGGCATGCATGACCGCACAGCGCATTGATTCAGCATCCTTACTGCCTGTGTGGGAAGCCATGTGCGGATCAAGACGTATGGGTGTTGGCTGCTTCCCACACAGGCCCTTCTGGCGCCTGCCCCGCCGCTCAGCGCGCTTGCAGCTTTCAGACCCATCGTCCGGTAAGGGCCGAACGGCCCTCAAGAAGGAGGAAGCTGTCATATGGGGAGTTCGTGCTAGAGCCTGAGGTGTTGGCGGATTGCCTGGAATTTGCGTTGGTCTTTATGCTGGGCTTCTTGCCCCTGGGCGTTATTCATTGGGCGGATTCGCCGCTGCGGCTCAGCCCGCGTGAATTGGTGCGCCGCCTGCCGCGCCCGCGTCTGATCAAGGGTGGGGTGTTCGCGCTCATCAGCCAGTGGATCGTGGAACGATTGTCTCGAACGATTTGAAATAGATTTTGTGAGCAGGCTTGAGGAGGCGCGAGGCGCGGGCTGTGATGGACTTGGCCGCCGCGCCGGTACCCTTTGGGCAGGAGCCTCGTATTCCGCGAAAATCAACTTAAATTAAGCGACCGCGAACCCTGAGACGCTCGTAGCACGTCGAGTAGAGGAGCGGGTTATGGACGCCAATTACGATCTGACGACCGCCGCGCCCTATCGTGTCTGGGGCGCGGAAGGCATCGAGCCGGCGGCGCTCGAACAAATGAAGCGGGCCGTGCGCCTGCCCGTTGCCGTGCGTGGAGCCCTGATGCCCGATGCGCATCAGGGCTATGGCCTGCCGATCGGCGGCGTGCTGGCGACCGAAAACAGCGTGATCCCCTACGCCGTCGGCGTCGATATTGCCTGCCGCATGCGCATGACCGTCTTCAATGCCTCGCCCAGCGTGCTGGACCAGCACCGCGCCATGTTCCGCGACATTCTGGAACAGCAAACCCTGTTCGGCGCGGGCGCCGAATGGCCCGTCCCGCGCGACCACGAGGTGATGGACGACCCGCTGTGGAACGAACATCCGGTGGCGCGGCGCTACCGGGATATTGCGCACCGCCAGTTGGGAACGAGCGGCTCCGGCAATCACTTCGTCGAATTCGGCGCGCTGCACGTTCATTCCGAGATCGACACGCCGCTCGGCAAGATCCCGCCGGGAACGTATCTGGCCGTGTTGAGTCACAGCGGCAGCCGGCGCTTCGGCCTGGAGATGGCGAACTACTACACCCAGCTCGCCATGCGCCTGCGCACCGGGCTGCCCAAGGATTTCCAGCACCTGGCCTGGCTGTGGCTCGATGAAGAAGCCGGCGCGGAATACTGGGCCGCGATGGAGCTGGCCGGGCGCTATGCCAGCGCCAACCACGCCGTCATTCATCGCCAGATCATCGACGCGGTGCGCGCGCCTGTCCTGGGCGGGATCGAGAATCACCACAACTTCGCGTGGCGCGAGCAGGTCGACGGGCGCGAGGCTATTGTGCACCGTAAAGGCGCGACCCCCGCCAGCAAAGACGCTCTGGGCGTGATCCCCGGCAGCATGGGCGCGCCGGGCTTCGTCGTTCGCGGCCTGGGCAACCCCGAAGCGCTCAACAGCGCGGCGCACGGCGCGGGCCGCCGTATGAGCCGCAAGCAGGCCTTCGAGCAGTTCGACTGGGAGACGGTGCAGGCCCGGCTGCAGGACCTGGGGATCGAGCTGCTCTCCGGCGGTCTGGACGAAGCGCCGGACGCGTACAAAGACATTCACGAGATCATGGCGCTGCAATCGGACCTGGTCATCGCCCTGGCCGAGTTTCATCCCAAGCTGGTCAAGATGGACCCCGGCAGCGGCGGACCGCGCTGGGATCGCAAGCGCAAGAAGTCGAAAGGCAAGCGTCGCTAGAACGCGTTACCCTTTCATCCCCTGGCCCGCTCGGCGTGGGGCGAAGGGGAGCGCAACACGGCGGCTCAAGCCCCTTACCCCGCAACGTAGCCGGATGGAGCACGGATGAGGGGAGCACGCAGCGGGCAATAAAGGTCACGACAGCCGCCAGCAACCGGACGCCGGCTGCCAGACGCGCTATAATGGGAGCAGCAGCGTCCGGCAGCGAGCAGTCAGGATAACGGCGTATGGCGCAAGAGGTTCTCAAGCAGGCAGCGGACTGGCTGGAAGCGGGCGAGCCGGTGGCGCTGGCGACGATCGTGCGCATCTTTGGCTCGTCGACCCAGCCGCTCGGCGCGCGCATGGCGATGACCACCGGTGACCGGTTTGTGGGCGCGGTCAGCGGGGGATGTGTGGAAACGGACGTCTACGAGACCGGCATGACCGTGATCCGACGCGGCGCGGCGCTGATGCTTCACTACCAGCAGGTTGAGGATCCGCTGGTGCAAATCGGCCTCAACTGCGAGGGTAAGATCGATGTGCTGGTCGAGCCGCTGACGCCGGAAACCCTGCTGTTGCTCACGGCGTCTGAACCGCTGCACCGCGTCAACGTCACCCTCTGCACGCCGGAGAACCCGTCCGCGCCGGACGCCCTTCACGCACAGGTCTTCCAGACCGGCAGCGCCAGCC
>DYEN01000429.1 GCA_020725705.1 Anaerolinea sp. | reverse complement strand
GGGCGCAGCTCCGCACCCTGTTTATGGACGAAGGCTTCGGCACGCAGGACGAAGAGGGGCGCCAGCGGCTGGTCGAGGCCATCACCGCTGTGCAGGATACCTTCGACCTGCTGCTGGTGATCACGCATGTCGAGGAGCTGCGCGACGCCTTTCCGGTGCAGATCGAGGTGCAGAAGACCGCCGACGGCAGCCGGATCACGGTGCGCTGAGACGGAGTAGACAGCCATGCCGCTCTCGCTTGACCGGCAGAACGCTTACCGCGCGCAGTATGCCCGCGCGCACCCTGGCTGGCGCCCCGCGACCGAGGTCTATGAAGCCCTGATCCGCGCCTATCTGCGCCCCGGCCAGGTCATCGTCGATCTGGGCTGCGGGCGGGGTGGCGTGCTGGAACAGTTGGGCGCGGCGGCGGAGCGAGCGCTGGGGATCGATCCCGATTTCGCGTCGCTGGCCGGGCATCGCCTGCCCGATCTGCCGCGCGCGGTCGCCCTGGCCGATGCGCTGCCGCTGCGTGCCGGCAGCGTTGATCTCGTGCTGGCAAGCTGGGTGCTGGAACACCTCACCGATCCGGCACACACCTTCGCGGAGATCGCGCGTGTGCTGCGGCCCGGCGGGGCGTTCATCTTCCTGGCGCCGGGCGCGCACAGCCTGGCCGCACTGGCCAACCGCCTGCTCGGCCCGCTGCAACGGTGGCTTGTTCCTCGCCTCTACGGGCGCCAGGAAGCCGACGCCTTCCCGGTCGTCTACCGCGCCAACACCCGGCGGCAGATTGCGGCGCTGGCGGCGCGGGCCGGGCTGCAACTGGAAACGCTGCAGCACATCAGCGACCCGACCTACTTCGCCTTTCACCCACTGCTGTTCCGGCTCAACACGGCGCTGGCCGGCCTCTTGCCGCGCGCTATGGCCGAGCACCTCGTCGGCGCGTGCGTCAAGCCGGACGAGATGCCGGTCCCCCCTGAGACAACCGCCAGACTGATCCAGAATTCTAAGTAAACCTACAAACTTTTAGTTGTTTTTCTACCATTTTGGCCGAACATCCTGTATCATACACCCCACAGACTGGCCGGCTCGGCAAAGGAGCGTGCATGATCCGGGTCTTCACATCCCTCAACGTCGCACGGCTGGCGCTGTTCCCGCTGGGGCTGGGGCTGGCGATGGTGCTGGTCTCCGGCACGCTCAACCGCGTGATGATCGTTGAGCTGGGGCTGCCCGCGTCTCTGGTCGGCCTTTTCTTCGCCATGACGCTGATCGTTTCGCCCACGCGGGTGTGGCTCGGCTACCTCTCGGACGGGCACCCGCTGCGCGGCAAGCGCCGCGAGCCGTATATCGCTCTTGGCGCGCTGTGCGTGGCCGCCTCGGTGATCGGGATGACGCTGCTGGTCACCCGGGCGGGCGGCAACCGCGCGGTGATCATCCCCGGTGGCCTGCTGGCGTTTGTGGGCTATGGGGTCAGCCTGAACCTGGCCAGCAACTCGTTCGAAGCGCTGCTGGCCGATCGCTTTCATGGCCACGCACGCCCGCGCGCGGTGACGCTCTTCAAAGTGGCGATGTTCGGCGGGATCATGGCCGGGGCGCTGGGGCTGGGCCGGCTGCTAGAGCCGTTCGACTACGAGCGCTTTCTGGCGATCGTGCTCGGCGCGATGGCGCTGTTCATCGCGATGGCGCTGCTCGGCACGGCGCGCCAGGAGCCGCCGCTGCCCGCCCTGCACACCCTCACGCAGCGCGCCGCCGCGCAGCCGTTCTGGTCTGTGATCCGCACCGTGATCTGGCGCGACCAGCAAGCACGGCGCTTTTTCGCGCTGGTGGTGTTTGTCACGCTCGGCACGCTGGCGCAGGACGTGCTGCTCGAACCATACGGCGCGCTGGCGCTCGACATGAGCGTGGCGCAAACCACCCGCCTGACGGCGATGTGGAGCGTCGGCACGATGCTGATGCTGGTCGTCTCCGGCGTATGGCTGATCAAGCGATGGGGCTATATTGCCGTGCTGCGCGCCGGGCTGGCGATCAGCATCGCCATGTTCGCCGGGATCGTGATCGCGGGCGTGCTGGACAGTGTGCCGCTGTTCATGGCGCTGATCTTCGGCCTGGGAATCGGCGCCGGGCTGGCGATGGCCGGTCTGCTCACTGCCGTCATCGAGTTCACCACCGCCGTGCGCGCCGGGCTGCTGATGGGCGTCTGGGGCATGGCGGCGGAGTTTGGGCGGACGGCCGGCGGGTTCATGGGCGGGATCGTGGTCGATGTGTTGCGGGCGCTCACGGGTGGCAACGACTGGATCGCTTACAGCGCCGTCTTCACCACCGAAGCGATCCTGCTCGTCATCGTGCTGGCGCTGGCGAGCGAGCTGCGCGTCGAGCGATCCGTGGCGCAGGCCGAGGCCCGTGCCCCGATCCATCCGCCCGCCGAAGAATTGACCGCGCTCGGCCTGTAAGCCGCACATTCCCTGCGCGCCGGGCCGCCGCCCGTTTGCATTTCGCCCTCACTCGTTGTAGGCTGGTCCGCATGAGAGAAACCCAGGCGATTATCGAACGCGTGCGGCGCATTTCGCCCGACCTGCAGCAGATCGATCTGTCGACCGACGCCTCGCTGTCGCAGCTTCAGCCCGGCCAGTCGCTGTTCGCTCACGTGCTCGAAAACACGCAATATACGCCCTACCTGCGCGAGCAGTGGTACCCGATCGCGGTCGGCGCGGCGCGGGTGGTGGTGGAGCTGCCACCCCGTCAGCGCTATCACCCCGGCCAGGTGGTCAGTGTCCTGACGCCGGTTGGGCGGCCGCTCCCGATGCGCACCGGCGCGCGCCACGTGCTCTTGATTGTGCATGATACCCCGCCCACGCCGCTGATCCTGCTGGCGCACCAGTTGATCGCGGCTGAGGTCGCGGTGACGCTTGTGCTCAGCGGCAACGCGCTGCGCTATCCGCTGGAGCTGCTGCCCCCGCAGATCGAGATCATCCACGGCGACACCGGCTGGGCCTGGCCGGAGCAGGTGCAGACGCTCGGCTGGGCGGATCAGGTGATCGCGCTGGCCCCGCCGTACGCCCAGTTTGAAACCTATGGCGCGCTCTACGAGACCATCGGGCAGCTTCGCGCGGGGGCCATCCCGGACGGGTTCGCGCTCGGCCTGTTCGACCAGCCGCTCGCCTGCGGGACGGGCGCCTGCCAGGCCTGCCAGGTGGCGTGTCATGGTGGCGATATGCTCGCCTGCGTTGACGGACCGGCGATTGACCTCAAGCGTGTGAGATTCCGATGACCCACCAGCCAGCACCCCAGGCCGCGCTCGACGACGACCGCGCGCAGCCCGTCACGCTGCGGCATGTGCTGTTCTTCGGTGCCCATCCCGACGACGAAACCGTGATGCTCGGCGGCACGCTGGCCATGCTCAAGCAGCACCACGTCCACACCCACGTGGTCTGTGCCACCGATGGGCGCGGCGGCGAACACGGCGGTCTGCCCGAAGCCAGCACGCCCGAGGCGCTGGCGCGCGTCCGGCAGGACGAACTGCGCTGCGCGGCAGACGCGCTGGGGCTGGACAGCCTGACGCTGCTGGGCTACGAAGACCCGGTCGTCGGCCCCGGCGAGACGCTCTACGGATTCGACGCCGACGACGAGACGCTCGTCCGGCAGGTACTCGACCGGATCCGCGCCGTGGGAGCCGAGGTTGTGCTCAGCCACGGCAGCGACGGGGAATACGGGCACCCGGCACATGTCCAGGTGCACCGGGCGGTGCGGCAGGCGGTCGAACGGCACGCCCCACACGTGGTTTTCTACGGCGTCAGCGCGCTGGTGCCCGGCATCGAGGACCGGCTGTGGAACCGGGACGACCCGGCCCATCTGCTGCTGGACATCACGCCCTGGATCGAGCGCAAGCACGCCGCCATGCTCTGCCACCGCACCCAGCACCCGCTCTTCCTGCGGCGGCGCAAGTTGACGTCCGTGCGGCAGGCGATCCGCACGGTCGAATCGTTTCACCGCTTCTGGCCGCCGCTGGCACCCGGCGAGATACCCGACGATCCCTTCGTCCGCGTGTTGCTCGCCGCCGGTGCCGTGCGGGGCCCAGCCTGAAGCGCCGGGCAGTGCAGGAGAGACGCGCATGATCGAGCTAACACGCGGCG
>DYEN01000428.1 GCA_020725705.1 Anaerolinea sp. | reverse complement strand
GATCTTTTGGGCATGATGTCCCGGAAGCCTTCGACCACATGCGCGCTGGGGTCGACAATCGACTCGTGCAGATATTCCTCAGCCGACATGCCCTCGACGCGCGTCGCCGCACGCTCGCCCATCCCCGGCAGCGCCGGGCCGGCGCCATCCTGCGCCCCATGACAGCCCGCGCAGTTGGCCGCGAAAAGCTCCTCGCCCAGACCGGGATCAGGCGCCGCAGCTTCCTCGCCGGCTGCCCCACCGCTCGACCTGGCGTGCAAAATGTAGGCGATCAGGCTCTCGATCTGCTCGTCGGTGTACTGTTCGCCGTACTGCTTGGGCATAATATCCTGGAAGCCCTCGACCACATGCGCGCTGGGGTCGACAATCGACTCGTGCAGGTATTCCTCAGCCGACATGCCCTCGACGCGCGTCGCCGCACGGTCTGCCATGCCGGTCAGAGCCGGACCGGCGCCGTCCTGCGCCCCATGACAGCCCGCACACGCCTGCTCAAAGAGCGCCTCGCCGGCAGCCACCAGATCGGCTTCTTCACCCTCCGGCGCTTTTTCGGTCGCCGGGGCCGCGCCCCCGGTGAGCGCACCAACTAGAGCGGGTGTCTCGCCGGGCGCCAGGGTCGGGATCGGGGTGAGTTCCGGCGCCAGCTCGCCGCTCCCGCAAGCGCCGATCAGCAGGCCAAGCACCGGCGCAGCCACCAGGAAAAGCCAGAGTTTCTTACTCACGACGAACCTCCGTTCAGTACCGGGCGCTGCCCGTCCAGATTGAACCCACTACTGCCCGGCAGGCGCAGCGCCTTCGCCCAGGCTGAGCACGTAATTCGCCACATCCCAGGTTTCGCCGATCGTCAACTGCTCGGCGAGGCTGGGCATGCGGTTCAGACCGTTGGTCACGGTCACGAAGATGTCCTCATGCGACAAGCTCTGCACGCGCTGGCTGTTGATCGGGGGAACCTCCGGAAAATAGTCGCGCAGGGAACCGGGTGATCCATCGGGATACCCATGACAGATGGCGCAGTACACGCCGTATAGCACCCCGCCCCGCTGCAACGAGTTCTCGGTCGCTTCGAGCGGCAATGTGGCGGGGGAGCCAGCTACCAACCGCGGGCCGGAGAACGGTACTGCCGCCTCGGGGGCCGCCAAGCGCGGACCTTCCTGCGGCCCCACCGCCGGCGAGTGGTACATGACGTTGATCCACGGGATGCGAATGATATCGTACGTGAGCAAGAGCGGAGCCAGCACGGCGCCCAACCCAACCACGCTCAGCACGCCCCAGAACATCAGATGGCGGTATCGATGCGGCTCGGCCAGCGCCACGCTCTCGCGCCGCACGTCGATCGCGCCGTTCGCATTGTACAGATCGATGATCTCGTCGGCGAGACGGTCGCTGGCACGCACGCTCAGGCCGATATAGCCATCGGTGATGCGCTCATCGTAGATCGCCGGACTGAGGCGCGGAAACCGCGATTGGAGCAGAAAGCCCAGGAACGCCATGATCATGACGCCCAACGACACAAACTCGAAGACCATGATCGCTGTGGGCGGAAACGGCGCGATCACCGGCTGCGCGCCCACTTTGATCGGATACAACGCCGGAGTCCCGGCCGCAATGAACAGCGCAACCGCCAGGCCCCCCAGCGCACCCAGCGCCAGAAATGGCAAGAAGCGCGTGCGTGGGTGCCTGCGGCCAAAGAGCCTGGACGAATAGGGCACAGCCGACATGATCGTTACATGGTCATCGGGGATGCCCATGGCTTGCAGGCTCGCAACCACCCGCGCCGTCGGATCTACATTTGGAAACAGCCCGAAGATAAGTGTGTCAGCCACGTCGTCCTCCTAGTGGGGGTCCGACCGCGTCGGAAGGATGGCGCGTCCCACGCGCCGCCGGCCCTGGAGCGCCTGCCCCTCATACACTTCCCAGACGGGAATGATGGGCACCACGCGCGTCCAGATGATGTACAGAAGCGCCAGAAAAGCGAAGGTTCCGGCGGTGATCAGCAGTTCCGGCCAGCGCGGCGTGTAGTTTACCCAGTTAAACGGCAGTTCGTTGCGCGACAGCATACCTGGAACGATGATCACGCGCTCGATGTACATCCCGATCTGGACGAACAGCGCGATGACGAACATCGCCGGCAGCGAAGTGCGCACCCGGCGCGACCAGAGCGTCCCAAGCGGGACGATGATGTTGCCGAACAGCATCAGGTAGAAGAAGGGCGCCAGCGGGCCGGTCATCATCTTCTGCAGGGCCACTTCCATTGGCAGGTTGCCGTACCAGTTGGTGATCCACTCGGCGAAGTAGAAGTACACCCACGCCATCGCCAGGACCATCAGGAAGATGCCCATCGCGTTGAAATGCTCATCGCGCAGGAAGTAGCCCAGCCGCATTCCCTTGCGGACGATGATCATGACCAGGATCACCGCCCCCACACCCGAAAACAGCGCACCGATGATGAAGAATGGGCCGAAGATCGTGCTGTGCCAGCCGGGCTGGATCGCCATCGCGAAGTCCCAGGACACGATCGTGTGGACGGAGAACATCACCGGAATGATGACAAAGCCCAGGATATTGCTCACCACCTCAAGCCG
>DYEN01000427.1 GCA_020725705.1 Anaerolinea sp. | reverse complement strand
CTTCGACGCTGCCCTGGCGCGTGAACCGCGTCTGGTGGCCTTTGGCGAGGACGTGGGCAAACTGGGCGACGTGAACCAGGGCTTTCGCGGCCTGCAGGAGAAATACGGTTCGCTGCGGGTGACCGACACCGGCATCCGCGAGGCGACCATCCTGGGGCAGGCGATTGGCATGGCAATGCGCGGCCTGCGCCCGATTTGCGAAATTCAGTATCTCGATTATCTGCTCTACGCCTTGCAGTTGATGTCGGATGACCTGGCGACGCTGTTGTGGCGCACGAAGGGCGGACAGAAGGCCCCGGTCATCGTGCGGACGCGCGGTCACCGCCTGGAGGGCATCTGGCACTCCGGTTCGCCGATGGCGGGCATCATTCACCTGGTGCGCGGGATGCACGTGCTGGTGCCGCGCGATATGACCCGCGCCGCCGGCTTTTACAACACCCTGCTGCTGGCCGAGGAGCCGGCCCTGGTGGTGGAGGTGCTGAACGGCTACCGCGTCAAGGAGCGCATGCCCGCCAACATCGGCGAGTTGACCGTGCCGCTGGGCGTGCCGGAGGTGCTGCGCGAGGGCCGCGACGTGACCATCGTCACCTACGGCGCGTGTGTGCGCATTGCCCTGGCGGCGGCGGAGAAACTGGCCGGGGTGGGGATCGAGGCCGAGGTGATTGACGTGCAGTCGCTGCTGCCTTTCGACATTCACGGGCGCATCGTCGAATCGCTCAAGAAGACGGCCCGCGTCCTGTTCGTGGACGAGGACGTGCCGGGCGGGACGACTGCCTACATGCTGCGCGAGGTCTTGGAGGTGCAGGGCGGCTATCAGTGGCTGGATTCGGCTCCCCGCACGCTGCCGGGCGCGGCCCATCGTCCGGCGGCGGGCAACGACGGCGATTACTGGTCGAAGCCCAACGCCGAGGCGATTTTCGACGCGGTCTATGAGATGATGCGCGAGGCGAAGCCGGTGTTGCCAGTGATCAGTGATCAGTAAACAGTGATCAGTGAACAGTGATCGGTGAACGTGGAAGGAGGTAAGGATGAGTGGGTTGAAGCATGCCCAAAGTTTTCGGGAGTTGGTGGTGTATCAGAAAAGCAGGCAACTGGCGCAGGAGATTCTGGCGCTGACGGCCTCTTTTCCGCAGGAGGAGAAGTTTTCCCTGACCGATCAGATTCGCCGCTCGTCGCGCGCCATTGGCGCCAACCTGGCCGAGGCCTGGGCCAAACGCCGCTATGAAAAGCATTTCCTGAGCAAATTGACCGACGCCGACGGCGAGCAGATGGAAACCCAACACTGGCTCCAGGTTGCCCTCGATTGTGGCTATATTGACCGTCCGAGACACGATCAACTGGTTGCCGCTTGCATGGAAATCGGCCGGATGCTGGGCGGCATGATGGACAAAGCCGCTCTCTTTTGCGGCGAACTTCCCGCCTCTCTCCGCGAATCCCCCGCCGCCTACCTGACCGATGTCGCTGACTTCTTCACCAGCGACGACGACTGACTTGCTCACTGCTCACTGAAACTGATAACTGATCACTGATAACTGATAACTGAACCGCGGAGGTATTATGCCCACAAAATTCCTTGTCCCCCGCCTGGGTGAAGGCGTTGATGAAGTGACCATCGTCAAATGGCTGAAAAGCGAAGGCGAAGCGGT
>DYEN01000426.1 GCA_020725705.1 Anaerolinea sp. | reverse complement strand
TTGCCCGCTGCGGGGTGCTGCGAGCGCGCTGACGCCGCCAAGCAACGGGCGCCCCGCCGGAGCGGAGCGCCCGTCCAGATCCGGTCAAACCGGGCGAAGGTTATTCCACGGTGATCGTTGGCAGCGGGCGCCCCAGCCAGACCCCGTCATAGTTGGGGCCGAGCGTGTGCCTGGGCACCCAGAAATACTGCCCCGAGATCGCGGCCTTGTAATATTGGCCGGATTCGTCCAGGCCGAAGACCCAGACCGTCTTCCCGGCCTCCATAATGATCGTAGTCACCGCGTCGGCGCGGGGCGCGAAGTAGATGGGGGTGGAAACGACAAACGCGCCAACGACCGCCGTCGGGGGCAGCGGGATCATATCGGGACCCGGCACGCCAGCCGCACTGCCAAGCAGGATGTTGCCGGGGCCGCTGATGGTCGCCGTGTAGGTGCCGCCGACCTGGGTAGGGGAATCGTCGAAGACCACGGCGAAGTAGGTGGTGCCGGGCACCAGCGCATACGAAAACTCAATAGGATCGGCGTTGTCGGCCGCCACGCAGGTGGGGAACGCCGCGGCGGGATTGAAGCTGCCGGCAAACAAATACATGCTCAGGTTCCCGGTCAGGGTCAGGCTGAAGGTGTAAACACCCGCCATATCGACCGTGAACTGCTTGCTTTCATAGGCTACGAGAGCGGCGCCTTGCCCCGTGCAGACGGGCGGGCTGATGAACACAACCGGCATGGTCGGATCGGATCCATCCAGTGTTCCACTGAAATTCACTGTGCCTGCTGATGCCGGAGCCGCAAGCGGCCCAAACAACACAGCAGCCCCGACCAGTAGGACAAGAAAAGCACGGCGGAACATTTATCGCCCTCCTGTTGCGCAACTAAATCAGGTTCAAGTTGAAGATTGTGCTACTCTTACAAATAGTATAATGACAAATACCGACCGGCTGTCACAGGCGCCGGCGCACCCGGCAAATGTGCACAAGTTTTTTACACTCATCCGCCGCGACACTCCGCGCCTTGATAGGAGCTGCGCGCGTGTGGTATAATGCGCCGCCAGAATGGGGAGTCGCCAAGTGGCCTAAGGCAGCGGCCTTTGGAGCCGCCATTCGCAGGTTCGAATCCTGCCTCCCCAGCCTGCCCGGACGTGACCGCGCATCTGCCGGTCACGCCGTGTTTCCGGGCGCCGGAGCAGGCCCGCGCGGGGCAAGAAAAAACCTTGTCAAACAGATCGCCGCGTGGTATCATACCGGCACATTGAACTGTGGCTATAGCTCAGCGGATTAGAGCGCTTGTCTACGGAACAAGAGGTCGCAGGTTCGAATCCTGCTAGCCACGCCAGCACAAAAAACATCCGCCGGCCCTTGAGAGCCGGCGGGTTTGTTTTCTATTCTGGCGCGTGCCGCGCGGCTACGAGGCCGGGGACTCCCCGGCGACCGGCAGCGGGATGAAGCCCTCGACCACAGCGCGGCGCGCATCCGCCAGCAGCCCGTCGAGCGCGGCCCCTTCCAGCAGGTTCACCTCGGCCTGCCGCACCTGAAGATTGGCCGCCTGGACCGATCCGTCAGGGCGGCGCAGCACGACCAGCAGCCCGCTGCGCGGGTCCCCATCCGGATCGCGGAACTGATAGGCGACCTGGAAGCCCTGCGCCTGGCCCTGCTGGAGCGGATCGGTCCCGATCACCTGGGCGGACGGAACCAGCTCCGCCAGCCACGCCTCGGCATCGCCTGCCCCGTCCAGAGTCCGCTCCGGCTCCGCCCACACCCGCACCAGTGCGGAATCCGGATCGCCGGCCGGGGAGAACGTCGCGGGGCGGCCCACGTCGCCCGCGACGCGCTGCCAGCCCTCCGGCGCCTTGAACACAAAACCGTATTCGGGGTCGGCGTATGCGGGCCAGCGGCGCGGCAGCGCCTGAAGCTGCGGATAGCCGAAGAAAGCCGGGCGCACGTACCTTTCCAGCGTATCGAGCAGGCCGGGGTTGTTGGCCGGCACCACCAGCCGCGTGACGTACAGCCAGCCGTCGTCGCCCAGCCGCGAGATATCGCGCCCCAGATACTCATTGCCGCCCGAAACCAGCTCAAAACTGGTCACGACGGCGTCTTCCTCGACGACGCGCCCCGTCTCCGTCCAGCGGTCGTAATCGATCCAGGCATCGGCAAAGTGCGCGTCGGTCAGGTACGTGTTGCTCAACGACTCGCCCGATTCGATCTCCACGCCGCGCCGGATATAGTTATGGATAACGGCCAACCGTTGCCCGCTCTGGATCACGACGCTGACGAACGAGTCGTCCTGGCTGGCGGGATCTTCATAGCTGACCCAGTCGTTGCCGGCGGGCATGAACGTCTGAAAATAGCCGCTGCTGTGAACATACGGCGGCTCGCCGCCCAGGGGCGGGTTCGGGTCAGGGGGCGGCAGTTCGGTCCGGCCCGGCGTCCAGGTCGGAATGACGTCGGGGTCGCTGGTCGCGCCCAGGCCGGGGTTGATCAGGCTGACCACAAAGGTGAAGATGATGATCACGCCGACCAGCGTCCCGATCCCGGTTGCGATCTGGCGGTTGCGCTTGCGAGAGAGCGACATACAGGGAACTCCACCAACAGATTGATACGATCCGGTAGCATGAACCAACGGGGCAGACTATAGCGAGAATCGCCCGAACAGGGTAGCAGTCTGCCTGAGGATGAACTGCTCAAAGGAGTCGCCATGTTACACGACAGCACGCCCGAACTCGACCCCAGGCCCGGCCCGGCGGAAATCGAGCCGATTGGCCCGCACGAAGCCGCCCTGATCCTGGAGCAGGCGCTCGCGCCGTATCTGGCGGATGGCTGGCGCGTGCTCGACCGGGGCGCCTACTCCGCCCGCCTGACGCGCGGCAAGCGCAATCTCGATGTGCGGGTCGATCTGCTCGGCGAGGTCGAGGTGCAGGAAACCGGGCTGACCGCCTTGCAGGACAGCGGGCGCCTGGTGGCGTGGGTGCTGCTGATCACCTCGCTGCTGCTGGCGCTGGCGATCACCTCGGCGCTCGGCATCTGGTGAGCACCACCGCCCGGCTCAGGCGGAACGGATGCAGCGCCGAAGCTGTTCGGTCAGCGCCACAAAGGCCGGCTCGTGCAGCAGCGCCAGGCTGCGCGGGCGCGGCAGCGGAATGGCGAAGTCCCCGATGATCTGGCCGGGGCGCGGACTCATCACCAGCACGCGGTCCGCCAGCAGCACGGCTTCGGGGATGCTGTGCGTCACCATGAACACCGTCTTGCGGTGGCGCGCCCAGATGCGCAGCAGTTCGCCGCTCATCTGCTCGCGGGTTAGGGCGTCCAGCGCGCCGAACGGCTCGTCGAGCAACAACACTTCGGGGTCGTGAATCAGGGCGCGGCCAATCGCCACCCGCTGCGCCATCCCGCCGGACAGCCCTGCCGGGTACGCCTGCGCGAACCCGATCAGTCCGACCAGGTCCAGCATCGCTTCGGTGCGCCGGCGGATTTCCTCAGGGGACACATGCGCCAGCTCCAGGGGCAGCGAGATATTTTCGGCCACCGTGCGCCAGGGCATCAGATTTGCCTGCTGGAACACGATCCCGATCCGGCGCTGCGGCGCCAGGATCGGCTGGCCATCGAGCAGCACCTGCCCGGCCGTCGGCGGGATCAGCCCGGCCAGGATGCGCAGCAGCGTACTTTTGCCGCAGCCGCTCGGCCCCACCAGGCACACGAATGACTCGGCCGGGAGCGCCAGCGACACATCGTCCAGCGCGCGCACCAAGCCCGAGCCGTTCGCGTAGACGTGGCTGATCCCCTGCGCCGCCAGGATCGCCCCTTCGGGCGTGCCGGGGGCGGAGGAGCCGTGCTCGTCGGCGTTGCCGGTCATCCATCCCTCTCCGGCAGAAAGCGCATATCGAAGCAGGCCGCCAGATCGTCGAGCGGCGCGGCCAGCAGCCCCATCTCGATCAGCAGGTCCTGGGTGGTCTGCCATTTATCGAGCGTGGTGTGGCCGCCTGTGCCATCCCACAGTGCGATCGAGTTGTCCAGCACCTGCCGCTGTGTCTCGTACTGTTCCGCGGGCAGATCGGGCACGTACTTCTCGACCGCGATCTGGAACGCAGCGTCCGGGTCCGCGATCACGTCCGCCACCCCGCGATCGATGGCCCGCACCATGCCGCGTACCAGCCCAGGCTGTTCGCGGATGGTCTGTTCGTTGGTCACCAGGCCGTTCGCCACCAGCGGCGCGTAGTCCGCGGCGCGCATCACATCCACCGGGAAGCACTGCTGCTCGATGGTCAGCGGCTCGTTGGCAATGTAGACCACGGACGCATCGACCGCGCCCTCGCAGACGTTCTCCGGCGCGGTGAAGCCAATCGAGCGCAACTCCGCCAGGTCGTCTTCGGTCAGACCGCCCGCCTTGAGCAGCGCCCGCAGCCCGGTGTAGCTGGCGCCCTGCGGCCCCGGGATTCCGACCACCTTCCCGGCCAGGTCGGACGGTGCCACGATCCCGCTGCCCTGCGGCGCGACGATCCCGACCGGGTAATGCTCATACCACTCGTAGACGTACACCACCGGGCGCCCCTGGGCGCGCGCCAGGATAACCTGCTCGCCGCTGATCAGGCCGAACTTCAGGTCACCGCTTGCCAACCGCTCGACGCCGTCGGCTTCATTGAAGCCGTTCTCGAAGCGGATGTCGATCCCTTCGTCGGCAAAGTAACCGCGCTCGGCAGCCACATAGACATGCGCGAACTGCACGCTAGGGATATAGCTCATGAACAGGGTGACGGGCGTCAAAGGCGCCGGTTCCGGCTCGCGGCTGCGCAGATAGGCGACGGCGGCTACGATCAGCACGACGACCAGAACCAGCGCGGCGGCAAAAGCCACCAGGCGCAGCAGAGAACGGTTGGCGGTCACGAGCGGTTTCCACTCCTTCTCGGTGCGAAATCGGAACGCAGCGGGCGCAGCCTACTCACCCGGCGTCCTGCCAGTCGAGCAGGACCGCCTCAAGCCACGCTGCCAGCCCGTAGAGCAGCAGGGCCAGCGCGGTCAGCGTGAAGACGGCGGCGATCACCAGCGGCGTGTCGTAGGTGCCGCGCCCAAAGTTGATCAGGTAGCCCAACCCGGCACTGGCGCTGACAAACTCCCCCACCACCGCGCCGATCACCGACAGCGTGGCGCTGACCTTCAGCCCGCCGATCAGGATCGGCAGCGCGGCGGGCATCTCCAGGTGCCAGAAGGTTTGCAGCGGGGTTGCTTCCAGCGAGCGCATCAAGTCGCGCAGCTCGGTGGGGATGCTGCGCACGCCCAGGATGGTATTCACCAGCATGGGGAAGAAAACCAGCAGTGCGCAAATGATCACCTTGCTGGCGATCCCCGCGCCGAACCAGATGATCAGCAACGGCGCGATGGCGACGATCGGCACCGCCTGGAGCGCAACCAGATAGGGTGTCAGCGTGTAGGCGGCGATGCGGTTCTTGGCGATCAGATAGCCCAACCAGAACGCGGCAGCGACCCCGATCACCAGACCGCTGACCACTTCGCGCAGCGTGACCGCCGTGTGGCGCAGCAGCGACCCGTCTTCGACCAACCGCCACCAGCGTTGAGCCACGCTCAATGGCGGCGGCACGATAAACGCGGCGTAGCGCCCGGACTCGGCCAGCAACCACCAGCCCGCCAGCAGCACCACGCCAAACGCGGGCGCCAGCAGCAGATGCAGTCGGGTTCCGCGCGGGCGGACCAGCCGGAAAGGGGACGCAGTGGCACGCGACAGCGCGTCCGACGCGCGTCCGGGGGTCGGTGTAGGGCGGGTCATCGGGCGGCTATTCCTCGTCGAGCGTGTCGTCCCAGTCTTCGCCGGTGTCGAATTCTGGCGGGGCCGTGTCCGGGCCGCTTTCCAGCAGCGCCTTCGCCTCGGCGTAATACGCTTCGGGCACGCCGACCTGCACCCCGCCCACCAACCCCACCGTCAGCGGCATCGCCGTGCCCAGGGCCTCGCGGAACAGGTAGACCGGAATGCCCGCGCTGCGCAGCAGCCCGGCGACGATCTCGGCATCGGTCGCGCCCATCGCTTCCGCCACGATGAACCACATGCGGTCATCCGGACCGCGCCGTTTCACGATCTGGTTGTTCTCGTCCATGCCCTCATCATACCGGGTTGGGCGCCCGACGGCAACGGCTCACAGGTGGATCGAAAAGGCGCGCCGCCGACTGTCTGACGGGCGCGCCCGATCCGGCCATGCGACGCGCGGCTAGGCTTCGGCGATCGTGATCGTCTCGATGCGGTCGCCGGGGTTCGGGTCGCGCATCGGGTCCCGCTCGCGGATTTGCATCAGGACGCGCAAGCTGTCGGCATCCGCCACCTTGCCAAAGACGGCGTGCTTGCCGTTGAGGTGGGGCGTGGGGCCGTGCGTGATGAAAAACTGGCTGCCGTTGGTGTTTGGTCCGGCGTTCGCCATGCTCAAGATGCCAGGTGCGTCGTGCTTGAGCGCCAGCGCGCCCGGCTCGTCGTCGAAGCGGTAGCCAGGGCCGCCCCGTCCGCTGCCGGTCGGGTCACCGCCCTGCGCCATGAAGCCGCGGATCACGCGGTGAAAGGTTGTATTGTCGTAGAAGCCCTCGCGCGCCAGAAAGACGAAGTTATTCACCGTAACCGGCGCCTGCTGCGCGAAAAGCTCGATCACGATGTCGCCCTTCTCGGTCTTGATCGTCGCCGTGTAGGTTTTGTCCGGGTCAATCTGCATCGGCGGGGGCGCGTTGTACTGTTGTGCCATCAGGTTATGTCCTCGTTGGTCGTTAAGTGAAGCTGCCTAGAGTCTAACAGACTCAGGCGCCGTCTGCCTCAAGAGTGGCGAAGCGGTGCAGGAACGCGCCGGTGAAGCGCAGCGAACGGAAGTAATCCTCGACCAGGATGTTCTCGTTGGGCGAATGCGCGCGGGCGTCCGGGTGCCAGGTGCCCCCGGCAAAGATGGCCGGCAAGCCCAGCACGGTGCTGAACGAGTACATCGGGCCGCTGCCTGCGAACCACGGCTGCACGACCGGCGTCTTGCCCCACGCGTCCTGGCTGGCGGCCACTGCGGCCCGCTCAATCAGGCTGCCCAGCGGCGAGGCAGCCGGCCCTTCGCCGCCCAGGAAGGTGATCGAGATGTCCTCGAAGCCGCGCCGATCCAGGTGCCGGCGCAGCAGCGTCTGGGCCAGCTCCGGCGTCAGGTTCGGCACCAGGCGGAAATCGAGTTTGGCCCTCGCCTCGGCGGGCAGCACGGTCTTCGACCCCGGCCCGGTATAGCCCGACTCGATGCCGCAAATGGTGATCGTCGGCTCGGCGAGATAGCGGCGGCGCGCCTCGTGGTCGCTCAGGCCGTTGAGCCACCCGGAAATGCCGAAGCGCCGGCGCATCGCCTCGAACTCCATCGGCACGGCGTCGATCGCAGCCCAGGTTTCGGGCGACAGCGGCGCGACGTGGTCCAGATAGCCATCAAGCGTGATCTCGTCGTTGGCGTTCTTCAGCGTGCTGAGCGCCCACACCAACCGCCAGGCCGGGTTGGGTACCAGCCCTGCAACCGACGAGTGCAGGTCGTGGCTCGGCCCCTGGCAGTGCAGCTCGAAATAGGCGATGCCCTTGCAGCCCAGGCCGAAGATCGGGCGGCCTGCCTCGTCGTAGCCGGCGCCTTCCCACAGGATGCCGTCGGCGCGCAGCATCGCCGCGTGCGCGCGCACCCAGGCGTTCAGGCTGGGGCTGCCCTCTTCTTCCTCGCCCTCGACCACCCACTTGATGCGCACCGGTAGCTCGCCCTGCGTCGCCTGCCAGGCTTCGACCGCCTGAATGCGCGCGAGCAGCTCGCCCTTGTCGTCGGCCACGCCGCGCCCATAGATCCGCCCATCGCGGAGCGCCATCTCGAACGGCGGGGAATCCCACAGCTCGACCGGATCCTCGGGCTGCACGTCATAGTGATTGTAGATCAGCAAGGTTCGCGCGGCGTCGGGCGGACCCTGCTCGGCGTAGACGATTGGCTCGCCGGCGGTTTCCGAGACGGTCGCCTCGGCCCCGGCGGCGCGCAGCCGCTCGGCGACCAGCGCGGCCATCTCGCGCGTGCCGCGCCGGTGGGCGGCCACGCTCGGTTGGGCGATGAAGTGACCGAACTCGTCCAGAAAACGGGCGCGGTGCTGTTCGATATACGCGTCGAACGATGCGGGATCGTAGGTCATGGCCTTTCGCCTCGTATTTCCTGAGCAGCCTACAGCTTATAGCCGATTTTTCGCAGCAGGTCCTTACGCCAGGCGATGCCGTCGTCGTCCTCGGTGCCCTTCGGCGTAAAACCGTCGATCACGCCCAGCACGCCGCGCCCCTGGTCAGATTCAGCCACTACGACCTGCGTCGGGTTGGCGGTGGCGCAGAAGATGCGCACCACTTCGGGCACGGCCTGCACGGCCTTGAGCACATTGATCGGATAAAACCCCTCGCCCAAAAACAGGATGAAGATATGCCCGGCGCCGATGGCCTGCGCGTTCTTGATCGCGTAGCCGATCAGCTCGTGATCGGTCCCGCTCCAACGGATCAGCCGGTCGCCCGAGGCTTCGCAGAACGCCAGCCCGAATTTGATCCCCGGCACCGTGTTGACCAGTGCCTCGTGGATATCCTCGACGCTCTTGATGAAGTGGCTCTGGCCGAGGATGAAGTTGAAGGCATCCTGCTTTTCGATCGTGACGAGATCGATTTCCAGCTTCATGCGTTCTGTCCTTTCACTGTCTGCGCGTATCCCGCCGCTAGCATAGCCTATTCCCCGCCGGAAACAAACACCCGCAAACAAAAACCCGCCGGACGGCGGGCGCGGCGCGCTCAAGGCGCTCGGCACAAGGCAGCGCTGCGGGCGGTTAAGCGTCGTGACGCTCGGCTTCGATTTCCAGGGTGTCTTTCTTGTCGGCCGTAACCGGCTGGTCCAGCTCGTCGTGGTCTTCCCAGCTCACGATCCAGATGCACAGCCCGGCCACCAGGACCGTCGCCAGGATCAGCGCGATCCAGTTGGTCGTAGTCAGGCCCACGTCGCGCGCCTCGTAGACCAGCAGCGCCACACAGCCCACCGACAGCACAATCCACGCCGACAAACGCGGCCAGCGATCGATCAGGGTGAACAGGGGTCCAATGACCGGTTGGCTCTTCAGGCGATCCACAGCATCTGCCTCTCTGCTGCGCCGCGCGGCCTAGAGCGGCTTGAGCACCCGCTCGGCCCGCAGCTTCTTGGCGAAGATCGCCGTCCCCACCGGCTGCGATTCGCGTACCGCCTCGCGCCAGGCCGGGACCTTGATCTCCTCGATTTTCATCTGCTGATAACCCTGCTGGAGCAGGGATTCGACCATATCGCGGCCGGCGTCTTCTGGCAAAAAGACATAGCCGATCTCAGACTGAAGCTCGCGCGAGGCCTGCTCGACCGCTCCGATCAGCGCGGCGACCGTCGGGCGCACGGGGGCTTCGCTCAGCAAAAACAGCTCATCCACCCGCGTGACCAGATTTTCCACCAGAAAGCCGATCAGCCCCAGCGGATGCCCGTCGGCCACAGCCATCATGTACGACTTCTGCCCCAGCGCCATGATGACATCGTCGCGGCTGAGCTGGCGGCCGTTGCGCCGGTGCAACAGGGACGCGATCTGCTCGGCGTTGTGCGGCATGCCGCGCACAATGTCGATCGAGGTGATCGCGCGCTGGCCGGGGACGCTCTGGCCCGGCGTCACGTCCACGCGCCGCACCAGATCGTCGACATCCGCCTGCTGCATGATCGCCTGCACCCGCGACCAGGCGGCGCGCACCTGTTGCCATGTTTCGTCCGGCGTGCCCTGGTTGCGGATGATCACATCGGCACGGGCCAGCTTTTCGGACTGCGGGTTCTGCGCCCGGATGCGCTTGAGGGCCGCCTCGCGCCCCAGCCCGCGCCTGGCGAGCCGCTCGATTTGCGTCTCCTCATCGGCATCCACCACCCACACCGCGTCCACGCGGTCGGCCAGCGGGCTTTCCAGCAGCTTGATCGCTTCTACCACGACGATCTTGTGCTGGGTGCGGCTGATCAGCGTGTCGATGGCGCGGATGACGATGGGGTGCGTCAGCGCCTCGAGGCGCCGGAGCGCCTCGGGATGCGAGAACACCACCGCGCCCAGGCGGCTGCGGTCGATCCGGCGTTCGGAGTCGAGGATCCACTGCCCGAAGGTCAGCACCACGGGCTTATAAGCGGGCGCGCCGGGAGCCATCGCCTGGTGAGCCAGGCCGTCCGCGTCAATCGTGTAGGCGCCCAGGTGCTCGAGCATCCGCCGCACCAGACTTTTTCCGGTCGCGATGTTCCCGGTGAGGCCGATTACGTATTTATCTTTCCAGCGGCCCACAGCACTCCTCCACCAGGGTTGAGCGGGCAGTGCGGATTATTGTAGCTTGGCGCCAGATGCGGGGCAACCCGGCCCGCTTTCTGGCATCACGCACCACATACTTAATGCTTTGATTATACTACAACAACGCTCAGGGCACGCGCGCCGGGCGCTAGGGGGCGCGCCGCCAGGGCGGGCGCTGCTCGACCGGGATCGGGTAGACGGGGGGCGCGTCCTCGTCGGGGGGCGCGATCTGTTCGACATGCAGGCGCTCGCCCTGCGCGCCGATCAGAAGCAGCCGGTCGCCCGAACCGAGCGCGGCACGCACCGCCTCGATCTGGCGACGCAGCGCAGCTTCTTCGACGATCACCACCTCGGCAGCGGGCGTCATGGTGAGCGGGTGCAGCCGGCACGTCTTGAGAATTGCTTCCAGCGCGGCAAAGCGCTCCCTCACGCCGCCGTCCGGGTTGAGCGCGATCCACAGCAGGCAACGGTCGGCCTTGATCGGCGGGAACCTGATGGTCATCGGGGCGAATCCTCTCCGGCTGGTATGCCCTCAGCGCGTCTTCGCGTGCCGTTCGCGGATGATGCGCAAATACAGTTCCTCGTACAGATCCGCCACGTGCTGCCAGGTGAAATGTTCTTCGACCAATTGCCGCCCGTTGCGCGCCAGCGACTCGCGCAGACGCGGCGTACGCATCAGCGTGAGGATCTGCGCGACGAACTCGTCGTCTGTATTTGCCAGCAGCACATGCTTGCCCGGCTCCACCGGGATACCGTCGCAACTGAGCGGCGTGGCGACGAGCGGCGTCTGCATGGCGAGCGTCTCAAGCACCTTGTTCTTGATCCCTGCCCCCAGGCGCAGCGGGCTGACATAGATCAGCGAGCATTCGAAATAGGGCCGCAGGTCCGGCACGCGGCCGGGTATCGCGATGTCGTCGCCGGCGAAGGCGCGCAGCGCGTCCGGCGGGTTGCTGCCCACCAGGTACAGCCGCGCCTCGGGGACGACCTGCTTGACCCGTGGGAAGATCTCGCGCGCCAGACGCAGCGCGGCGTCCAGGTTGGGCGGGTAGTCATAGTTGCCGGTGAAAAGCAGCGCCGGCTCATCCGGCTCGTAGCCGGATGGGGTAAAGACATCCACATCCACGCCGTTCGGGATCGTGACCGTCGGTGTGGCGGGGTTGAGCGCTTTGAGCGCCTCGGCGTCGCGGTCGGTCAGCAGCACAACACGGTCGTAGCGGTCGAACATGAAGCGCTCATAGCGCCGCGCCATGCTGTGCCGCGCCCGTGCCACCGCGCGCTCCAGCGGCGAGGCCGCCTCTTGAACGGCGCGCTCCAGCCACAGGCTGTACGACTCGTAGGGGACGATCAGATTGGGCAGCGAGGCGACGAGGTGATGGTACTCGTAGACCTGCACGCCGCCGAACAGGTGCACCACGTCGTAGGCGTGCTGCGCCAGCTTCGCCTCGATGGCGCGCCACATCTCCGCCGACCAGCTCGCCTCGGCCTGGCGCGGGAAGCGCAGGTTTGGCAGGCGCGCGCGCAGCCAGTAGCTAAACAGCGAGCGCCGCGGCTCGCGGATCAGCATCACACTGCGGAAGTGCTGCTCGTAGCGCGGGATCTCGGCCAGATCGGCCGGGTTGTCATAGAATGCCAGCAAGTCGATCGCGTGGCGCCGGGCGGATAGCTCGCGCGCCAGATGATAGGGGATCAGCCGGTCACCGTGATAGAGCGGGAACGGCGGGCAGCGCGAGATCAGCAGTACGTCCATTGTCACCCCCGTGCGGCGATCGCGCCCTCGAAAACAGCCGCCATCTGCTGCGCGTAGCCCGCCGCCGTGTAATGCGCCAGCACGCGCTCGCGCCCTGCCGCGCCCATTCGTGCACGCAGCGCCGGATCGCGCAGCAGCGCGACGACGCGCTCCGCCAGCGCGTCGGGGTCTTCGGGCGGGACCAGGAACCCGGTCACGCCGTCAAGCACCGTCTCAGCCGGTCCGCCGTTGTTCATGCTGACCATGGGGCGCGCCATCGCCATACTCTCCAGATGCACCATGCCCAACGACTCGAAGCGCGACGGGCAGACGATCACGTCCGAGGCGGCGATGACCTCGCGCGCGTCTTCCCAGAAGCCGAGATAGGTCAGCGCGGCGCTGAGGGCCGGGTCGTCGCGCGCCGCCCGCAAGATCGCCTGCTTGTACGCCTCGTCCTTCGACACGCCGAAGACGTTTTCCCCCGCGACGACGAAGCGCGCCTGCGGCATCCGATCCAGCACACGCCGCGCCATCGCCTGGAACACATCATGCCCCTTGACGTGCTGGAAGCGCGCGATCATCCCGACCAGCGGCACATCCGAGCCGATCCCCAGCCGCTCGCGGACCGGCGCGCCGCTGATGCCGGGGTGGAAGACATCGGGATCGACGCCCGGCACGATCACACGGACGCGCTCGCGCGGCATGAATGGCTCCGCCCCCAGCCAGCGATCGCGTACCGCCCGCGTGATCGCCACGATTTGCGCGATCTGCTCGCGGAAGAAGCGCCGCTGCCAGGCATGGACCGGGAACCACCAGCCCATCGCGTTCCAGATCACGGGAATGCGGCAGGCGCGCCCCGCCGCTACCGCGAAGGGCAGCGAGTGATAGTCGGTGTGAATCGCATCCGCGCCGATCAAGCGCGCCAGCGCCGCCAGCCGCCGCGCCACCGGCAGCCGCATCCACACCGGCGGCAGGAACCATGTCGGCACGCCGCGATAGGGGACAACGTGCGTGGTCGCGCCGAGCGCCCGCGCCGCCTGGGGAAGCCCCCCGTCACGCGGGGTCGCCAGGTGCAGCGCGAAGCGCGAGCGGTCGAGCGCGGCCATCAGGTTAAGCTGAACGCTCTCGCCGCCGCCCAGCCCGGTATACGCGGAAATAAATAACAGCGTGTGCGGCATAGCGGCTAGATCGCGTAGCGGTCCGGGTCAAAGCGGTCGAGATGCGCGCGCACCCATTCGATGGTCAGCCGCAGCCCCTCATCCAGCGAAACCTGTGGCTCCCACCCGATCAACTTGCGCGCCAGCCGGTTGTCCGAACGCAGGCGCAGCACCTCGCTCGTCTCCGGACGGATGCGCTCGGCGTCGGTGACGACCGGCACATCGCGCCCGGTCAGGTGGATGGCGCGCTGCGCCAGCTCGCCGATGGTGATCGACTGCCCCGTCCCCAGGTTGAGCGGGCGCCCGATCGCCTCGTCATGCTCCATCGCCAGCAGAATCCCGCGCACCGTGTCGGTCACATACGTCAGATCGCGGGTGGGGTGCAACGCACCCAGCCGGACCTGATCGCGCGTCAGAGCCTGGCTGATGATCGTCGGGATCACGGCGCGGGCGCTCTGGCGCGGGCCGTAGGTGTTAAACGGGCGGACGATCCGCACCGGCAACCCGTAGGCGGCGTGGAAGCTGAGCGCCAGCGCGTCCTGCGCGGCTTTGCTCGCCGCGTAGGGCGACTGCGGGTTGATCGGGTGGCGCTCGTCGATGGGTTCGGTCTGCGCCGTGCCGTAAACCTCGCTGGTCGAGGTGACCATCACCTGCGGCGTGCCGAGATCGCGCGCGGCGATCAGCACGTTGAGCGTCCCCAGTACGTTGACCGCTACCACCTCGCGCGGGTGCCGGTACGAGTACGGGATCGTGATCACCGCGCCCAAGTGGTAGATCTGGTCCATGCCGCGCGCTGCTTCGAGCACTGCGTCCGCGTCGCGCAGATCGCCGGCGTACTGCTCGACCTCGGCCCGCACGTCCGGCGGCAGCAGCTCCAGGTTGCCGGCGCGCTGGGCGGAGTTGTAGCGCACGAAGGCCCGGACGTGCGTCCCCTGCCGGACCAGCATCTCGACCAGGTGGCTGCCGATGAACCCGGCGGCTCCCGTCACCAGCGCGCGTTGTGCCGTCATCGAACCTCTCCCCTTCGTGTGTGCGTCACCCGCGCAGCCGCTGGCGCAGCGCCATCGCCGCGCGCGTGGGGCGGACCAGCGCCGCCAGCAGGCGCGCCTGCCCCGCGCCAAAGTGCAGCCGCGTGTAGGTGATCAGGTCGTCAAAGTAGATCCGCGTCGCCAGCCGCTGAATCGGGAGCGTGCTGGCGTGCTCGTCGTGGATGATCGTCGCACCGGCGATGTAGCGGAGCGCGCAGCCCTCGGCGGCGATCCGGACGCACAGATCATCCTCGGTGAAATAGAGCTTAAGCCGCTCGTCGAACCCGCCGATCGCCAGCAGCACGTCGCGCCGCGCCAGGATGTTCGAGCCGGGCACGATCTCCACGTCGCGATCCGATTCGCGGTCCCATTCCGCATACCACATCCGCGCGCGGCGGCGGTCGCGCCAGCCGGGCAACAGCGCGCCAAGGAACGTGTAGCCGAGCAGCAGATCGGCGTAGGTCACGGCCCGCGAGCAATTGCGCTGGAGCGTGCCGTCCTCAAATGTCATGCGCGACGTCACCGCGCCGAGCGACGGATCGGCATCCAGCGCGCCGATCAGCGCGGGCAGTGCGCCGGGCAGCACAACCGTGTCCGGGTTGAGGATGTGGACGTATTCGCCCTGCGCGGCACGGATGCCCAGGTTATTGCCGCCGCTGAACCAGCGATTCGCGCCCGGCTCGATCAGCCGCACCGAGGGGAACCGCTCGCGCACCATCGCCGCGCTGCCGTCCGCCGAGGCATTATCTACCACGATGATCTCGTGCTGCGCCACGCCACCCACCGCCAGCAACGACTCCAGCGCGCGCGCCAGCTTATCGCGCGTGTTGTAGTTGACGATGACGGTCGAGAGCTTCATCCCCGGCGCTCGTTCGCTTCGCGCACCTTGTGCGCGATGACCATGGTCGAGAAGTTGAACGCCCAGGGCGCGACGACGCGCAGCACGCTCGCCAGCCGATCCGCCAGGGGCGAGGCGCGGTAGTACCCCGGCGCGCGGAACGGCCCGCCCAGCCCCCACAGCGTGAAAGCGTGGCTCGTCGGCTTGACCAGCACCGGCATGAACCCCGCCGCCTTCACCTCGCGGATCAGATCGTGCTGCGTGTAGGTGCTCTCGTAGAACTGCTCGTCGGTCAGGCGGCTCTGGCCCAGCAGGCGGCGCTTCCAGCCGACTAGCCGGTGCACCACGTTCGGATAGGGGATGGTCAGCACCAGCGTTCCGCCGGGCACCAGCACGCGGTTCGCCTCGCGCAGCGCCGGACCCATCCCGTGCTCGAAGTGCTCCAGCACGCCGAACGACAGGTAGCCGTGCAGCGATCCGCTGCGGTACGGCAGCGCGTGGACGTCGCCCGC
Organism: Anaerolinea sp.; assembly: GCA_020725705.1. Lineage (GTDB taxonomy): Bacteria > Chloroflexota > Anaerolineae > Aggregatilineales > Aggregatilineaceae > DYGX01. The sequence goes on along the minus strand of DYEN01000426.1, from coordinate 48 downwards.
CTGCAGGTCGAGCGTGGGGTCGTAGGCGCGGGCGGCGCGCAGCGCGTT
>DYEN01000425.1 GCA_020725705.1 Anaerolinea sp. | reverse complement strand
TACCTGGGCGGGCGCGAGCGCTATCAGGCCGAGTTCGAGGCGCACCCCGGCACGTACTGGTACAGCCTGGACTACCTGGAACGCAGCGGCAACGGGGCGAGCGTGGGTCTGGGTGCGGCGACCATCGGCGCGATGGATGAAATCTACGCCGAGTACGTTCGCAAGTACGGCCAGGATAACGCCGACTATCTGATGGAAGTCATGGGCGAGTGGGGCAGGCACTATGACCGCGCCGTGTATATCGACATGGGTACCGGCGACGGTCGGGTTTACGAGCGTATGGCCCAGGACGAGGCGGCGCGACGCGGCTGGAAGTTTGAACGCCGTCAGGGCGATCTGCGGCTGCTGCGCAAGCTGGTGTGCGGCGAGTGGGCGCCGGATGAGTTTCTGGTCGTGCCTCCCGGATGGCGCATTCGCCAGTCGAGCGGCGGTGATCTGGTCGACGTGGAACCGGTGGACACAGAACTGTGACCGAGATCGCGTTTCAGCCCATCGGACGGCGAATCGCTGTCCAGCCCGGCACGACGCTGCTTGAGGCGGCTCAGGACGCCGGTGTTGCCCTTTCCGCTGTGTGCGGTGGCGTCGGCGTGTGCGGCGACTGCCGCGTGCGCGTGCTGCAAGGGCGTGTCAGCCGCCTGAACGACGTCGAGCGCGACCATCTCACCGAAGCCGAGCAGGCAAGCGGGCTGCGCCTGGCGTGCCAGACGATCGTCGAGGCGGCGGACGCGATCGTGGTCGATGTTCCGCGCGAGTCGCTCAGCGCGTCGCAGCGCAGCCAGGTTGAGGGCGAGGAACTTCCCCTGCCGGTCGATCCGCCGATCGCGGTTTACGATCTGGCGGTGACACCCCCGTCGGTTGAGGATCTGCGCGGCGACTGGGAGCGCGTGCGCGGGATCGATCCGGCGCAGTGGCAACCCACCGCGCCGGTGCTGGCAGACCTGCCGACGATCGCCCGCGCGCACGGCTGGCGAGTGCGGATGATCGCGCATGGACGCCGGATTGCTGCTTTCCTGCCGCCCGATACGGAGCCGCTGGGCTTTGCCGTCGATGTCGGTACGACCGGGCTGGCGGCCTATCTGGTCAACCTGGAAACGGGAGCCACCCTGGGGATCGCAGGCGCGACGAACCCGCAGATCGCCTATGGCGAGGACGTCATGGCGCGGCTGACGTTTGCCGCACGAGACCGCGCCGGCGCCCGGCGCCTGCAAACGGCGATTGTGGACGGGCTGAACGACCTGTTGCACGAGGTCTGCCGGCAGGGCGGCGTGCCGCCGGCGCGCGTGGTGGAAGCGGTCGCTGTGGGCAACACGGCCATGCATCATCTGTTGCTCGGCCTGCCGACCGAACAGCTTGGCACCGCGCCATATGTCCCGGCGGTCTGCGCGGCGATGCTCACCCCGGCGCGCGATCTGGGGTTGCGGCTGGCGCCAGGGGCGCTGCTCTACCTGCCGCCGAACGTCGCCGGGTTTGTAGGCGCCGATCACGTCGCGATGCTGCTGGCGACAGAAACCGCCGAGCAGCCGGGCGTCACGCTGGCGCTGGATATCGGCACGAATACCGAGATCTCCATCAACGCGCACGGGCAGCTCTGGTCGTGCTCGACGGCATCCGGACCGGCGTTCGAGGGCGCGCACATCCGCGACGGGATGCGGGCAGCGGACGGCGCCATCGAGCGGGTCATCTGGCAGGATGGTGCGCTGCACTGGCTGACGATCAATCATGCGCCGCCGGTTGGGCTGTGCGGATCGGGGATTCTGGATGCCGTCGCTATGCTGCGTGCCGGCGGTGTGATCTCCGAGATGGGGGCGATGAGCCGTAACCATCCCTCCGTGCAGGGTGAAAACCACAACCTGTGGTACGAGATCGTCCCGGCGCGGCGGACGGGTCACGGGCGCGCGGTTGGGTTGAGCCGGGCGGACATCAACGAGGTGCAGCTTGCGAAGGCAGCGATCCGGGCCGGGATCAAATTGCTCACCGAACGCGCCGGGCTGAGCGAGTCCGAGATCGACCGCGTCATCGTCTCCGGCGCGTTTGGGAACTATATCGATCTGGAAAACGCGATCGCGATCGGGATGTTCCCGGCGCTGCCGCTGGAACGCTTCCGGCAGGTGGGCAACGCGGCAGGGATCGGCGCGAAACGCCTGTTAATCAACGCCCACGAGCGCGAGCGGGCGGCTGCGCTGGTGGCGCGACTTCGTTATATCGAACTGACCAACCATCCGGATTTCACCGACCGTTTCAGCCAGGCGGTGAAGCTCACGCCGGATCCGTGGGACTGAGGCGGCTGATCACCAGGAGAGAGCATGATGGAAACCGTGCTGCGTGGACCCTCGTCGGAAGTGCGCGTTGGCCCCGGCCTGCCGACCGTGATTATCGGCGAGCGGATCAACCCGACCGGGCGCAAAGCGTTCAGTGCCGAGTTGCAGGCGGGCGACCTCAGCCGGATAGCGCGCGACGCCGTGGCACAGGCCGGCGCGGGCGCGGTGGTGCTGGATGTGAACGTGGGTGCCGCGGGTGTGGATGAGGTGGCGCTTTTACCACGGGCCGTCGAGCTGGTTCAGCAGACGGTCGACCTGCCGGTGTCCATCGACTCGGCCAACCCACATGCGCTGCGGGCGGCGCTGGCGGTCGCCAAGGGGCGCGCGCTGGTGAACTCGGTGAACGGCGAGAAGGCCAAGCTCGAAGCGGTGCTGCCGGTGGTTGCCGAATATGGCGCCGCTGTGATCGCGCTGTGCATGGACGACAGCGGGATTCCCGCCACCGCCGAGCAGCGTTTGGGGGTGGCGGAAGCCATCCTCGACGCGGCGGCGCGGCACGGGATTGGGCCGGAAGATATCCTGCTGGATCCGCTGGTGATGTCGGTCGGAGCGGATCACACCTCGGGGGCCGTCACGCTCCAGACGACACGCTTGATCCGCGAGCGGCTCGGTTGCAACATGACTGCCGGAGCCAGCAACGCCTCGCACGGCATGCCCGAGCGCGACTTGCTCAACACGGTCTGGCTGGCGCTG
>DYEN01000424.1 GCA_020725705.1 Anaerolinea sp. | reverse complement strand
TGGCTGATGCGCTTCCACCCGCAAACCGCGGGCGTTAGCCTGACCGCGCAGCAGCCGGAAGTTAACCTGATCCGCGTGGCGATCCAGGCGCTGGCGGCGGTGCTGGGCGGAGCGCAGTCGCTGCACACCAACAGCATGGACGAGGCGCTGGCGCTCCCCTCGGAGCACGCCGTGACGCTGGCGCTGCGCACACAGCAGGTCATCGCGCACGAGACCGGGGTCGCCAACACGCTCGATCCGCTGGGCGGTAGCTACTTCCTGGAGCGGCTGACGGACGAGATCGAGGAAGAAGCCTACGCCTACTTCCGGCGCATCGAGGATTTTGGCGGTGTTATCCCGGCCATCGAGGCGGGCTTTTTCCAGCAGGAGATCGCAGATGCGGCGGCGCGCTTCCAGGCCGAGGTCGAGGCAGGCGAGCGGCAGATCGTGGGCGTCAATGCCTATGCCAGCGACGAACCGCTGCGGATCCCGCTGCTGGAGATGGATCCGCAGGGGTACGACCGGCAGGTCGCGCGGCTGGCTGCGCTGCGCGCCTCGCGCGATGCGGGCGCGGTCGAGCGCGCGTTGGATGCGCTGCGGGCGGCGGCGCGCGGCGACGCGAACCTGATGCCCTGTATCCTCGATGCGGCGCGGGCGGACGCCACGCTGCAAGAGATCATGGATGTGCTGCGCGACGAGTTCGGCACCTATCAGGAGAAGCACGTCATCTAGCGAAAGGTAGCCAAGAGCAGCAAAGGGCAGCAAAGAACAGCCAAGAGCAGCAAAGAACAGCCAGGAGCAGCTAGAAACAGCCAAGAGGGCCGGCGGCTCTCATTGCCTTTCGCCGTTTTCGCTGTTTTCGCTGTTTTCGCTGTTTCTCGCTGCTTTTAGCTGCTTTTAGCTACCGTCAGCTGTTTTTGCCCGTTGAATACCAGGTCGTCAAGGTCCCGCCCGCGCAGGTGTTCCGGCCGGTTCAGGATCGTGTCGTGGGGATCGTGAGCGGCGTACAGGCGCCGGGCCGCGCTGCGGCTGTTGGTCGCGTAGCAGTAGGTGCAGCCAAAGAGGCACATCTCGTAGCTGCCGATATCAACCGAGCGCACGCAGCCGCAGTGGTCGCGGGTGGGGTGCGGCTTGAGCGCCAGTGCCGGCTGGCCGGTCAGGCGCGCCAGCAGGTCGAGGTCGACACAGCTCCCCTGGAAGACGCGCGGGAACTTCGTATAGTCGTCCTCACAGCAGCTCACCAACTGCATACCGTGCTGCTCGGCGATCGCGCTCAGGTCTTCCAGCAAGTCATGGCGTTCCAGGACGGTTGGCTCGCGGAAGTGGATGTTGTGCTGTGCGCTGACGGCGGCCAGGTTGCGGCGCGTCTTGCCGTAGAAATCCAAGAACGAGTAGGTGCAGCGCACGACGCTGCCCTCAAGCTGCGCTGCCAGCTCGGCGAAGCGCTGGCGGTGATAGGCCGGTGGGGTGCGGGTGCTGATCACGATCGGGTCATAGCGCCAGATCACGAACTCCGGCCCAACATGCTGCGCCAGCGCGCGGAAGGCTGCGATCGCTGCGTCGGGGTCAGGGTTGTGCGTTTCCAGCGGGCGGCCATAGCCGGTCAGCGTGAACTGAAAGTAGTAGCGGTAGCCCCGCGCGTCCAGTTCGGGCAGGTAGCGCATCAGCGGGCGCGGGTTGCGCGTCCAGAACACGAACGCGGTCACGTCTTCGGGCGCCAGCGAGGTGCGGTAGATCTGGCCGGAGAAGGGATTGCTCCAATGACAGAAGCCGTCGCGGATCCGGTTGGCCAGCCACTCGGCGTAAAAGGCGGGGATGTCGGTGCGCCGGCTGGCACTGATCACGGTCATGAACCTGCCTCCGAACGACCAAAAAATGAGCGCTGGATACCCTCTAGTATAGAACAAAAGTTCGTTTCCGGCAAGTAGGAAACCGGTCCTGCGCAGGCGAAAAACGCCGGTTTCGGGTGTCCGGTGCGCCGGGGAAGCGCGCTCATGTTGGGTCGCCATGACGGCCGGCCATCAGCCTGTGTGCCGGGACCTCATTCCTCTCGTCCTATTTTCTCGCGGTCGGGCACGCGGTACACTTGCAGTCAGGCACGGGCGCCACGCCAACAGGAGCATGCGGCATGATCCCACTTCGCGAGCTGGTGCGACGGAGCGCGGGGCCGATCGCGCTGGCGATCATCCTGGCCGGGGCGGGTCCACGCGACAGCCGGGCGCAGATCGATCCACGCCAGGTCGCGCTAGCGTATGTGTGGCGGGATACGGTCACGTTGGCCGATGCCGATGGAGAGCCGCTCGCGCAGCCGGGGCCGAGCTTCAGCTATGGCGAAGGCGCGCGGCTGTTCTGGACGGCAGACGCGCGCACGCTGTACATCGCCCGCGATGACGGCCTCTACGCTGCCGGGCCGGGCGGCTCGGCGCCGGCCAGGG
>DYEN01000423.1 GCA_020725705.1 Anaerolinea sp. | reverse complement strand
TGCTGGCGCTGGCCGTGCTGCTGTGGATCCCCACGCACATCATGACCTATGGCATCAAGCACGCTGCCGACTACCAACGGGCGGGGGTTCCCACCTTCGCCAATCGCTACGGGGAGCGTATCACGCGCCTGATCATCAGCCTCTCGACCATCCTGGCCGTGCTGACGATGGCATGCGCAGCCTGGCTGATCGAGCTAAAAGCGCACTGCATGTACGCGACCGTCAGTCTGGGGTTGGCGTTGGCCGGGCTGACGGCGCTGAGCGTGGTGTATCCTTCGCCTCGGCTGAACTTCGGCATCTTCAAGTTCGCATCGATCTATATGCTGACGGCGATGCTCCTGATCATCCTGGGCACCTGAGCCGGATCACGGCACGAAACCAACAGCCCGCCGGATGGATTGTCGCCCGGCGGGCTGTTTTGTGCGTCCGGAAAGCGGCGGCGTCCGTCAAGACGTTGCCGGCTGGCGCGTGGTGGCCGGGTCCGGCCGGCGCAGGACGGCCAGCGCCGCCTTGAAGAAGACGCCCAACCCGCCTGTCGCAAACGCCAGCCCGACGAGGCTCAGACCGGGCTGGAGCACGCCGGTCCAGTCGGTGCCTTCGTGCGTGTGCGAATCCCCGACCCAAAGCGGCAGGGTCAGCATCATCACACCGACGATCAAAGCGGCCATCCCGCCGGCAGCGGTGGCTTCGGCCCGGCCGCGTGGTTGCGAGAAGGCGATTTTGCGGCGGATCGTCGGCAGGCCCAGGATCAGGAACAGAATCAGCGTAAAGAGGTTCAGGTAGAACTTGACATTGGCCGGAACCATCTTGCCGCGCAGCTCCAGCGAGGCGCGGGCGTGCAGCTCGCCCAGCACTGCCCCGGCGATCAGAACCAGCACGGCGTTCCGGTAGGCGTTGGCCCCGCCCCGGAACAGCGCGAAGGTTGCCGACACGCCGGCGATTCCGATCGCGATTGTAATCAGCATCATGCGCTGGTAGAGCCATTGATAGTCCAGCAGGACGAGCATCGGCGGAAAGTTTTCGGTTAGGAACGCCGCGCAGACTGTGCCGATGCCGCCGAACAGGTTCATTGCGGCCGTCATGCCCATCGCCACCACGGCGACGATCCACAGGATGCGGGCTGATTTAACAGTCATGAGACGCTGCTCCAACACTTTTCAGCTTCAAAGAACGCGAGGGCCGCCCGCTCATCCGTCTGTCTCCGGAAGGGCCTCGACATGGCAGCGGGCGCAGTCCACCTCGCGCGCCAGCATGTGCGACAGGTGCGGGAACGGCTCTTCAGCATCGCCCCCGGCGAAGGTCACCCACTGTCCCCCACGTGACTCATCGGGTCCAACATCCATCCCGCCGGCGTCGTGACAGGCGACACAGTGGACGTTCGCGTGATCGGCGTCGTGACCGGGTGCCTCCGCGAGCGTCTCGTGGCAGCCGGACGCCCCGCACGAGGCGGTCATCATATGCGCGTCGTGGCAGTCGATGCAGGTCAGGTCTGCGTGCGCGCCGCCAAGCTGGATGTCGGCGTGCCCCACAACCCCGGCGCCGGTGTGGCAGTACTGGCATAGCTGGTTAACCGACGACACGTCCGCGTACTGTTCGATGGCCGCTACTTCCAGCCACATCACATCGGCCAGCACAGTCCCGCTGCGATCGACGCGGTGGCAGACCTTGCAGTCGACCGAGTGCGCGTTGGCCTGCTCGATCAACGGCGGCGGGGGCTTGACCTCGAACTTGCAGACGGTGCAGCTTGCGGGCATGTCGGCCATCGAAGGTACATAGTTGATCGGGTCGTGGCACCGGTTGCAGGTGCTGTTTGTTCCATCCTCGGCGACCACGTAAGTATCGGCGTGCGGCCCGGCCAGCCACTTATCCAGCGGGGTATCGGGGACCGTCGCTTCTGTATCCGCCTGCTCGCTTGCGCCGCGCACCAGTTGGGACGCGGCGCCGCCGGTATTCTGGCTGATGCTGACCGGCTCGGTGTTGGCGGCCTCGATCTGGTAGAGGACGACGATGGCGACGCCCAATGCGATCAACACGATCGCGATCACGGCGTCGCGGATCGGGCCGAGGCGGGCCGCTGCCGTAGGTTGGCGCTCAGTCTGGTTCATCGTTTTCTCTGTATCTAGCTCACCTGAAACAGCACTTTTCCGGGCTGCTCAAACAGTCTGGAACAGTATGGTGAGAGGGTCCCTCTCACCATACCGTCGGGTTCATCGTTGTGTCTGGCCCGTAGCGTGCGCGGCAGACTGTGTCGTGATCACGCCGCGTCCGCCTATTCGACCGGGTTGCCGGATGCGTCGAGCACCGTCAGGCCGGCCGGGTTGCCCTCGAAGTGGCATCTGTCGCAGTTGACAAGCCACTGGACGCTGTGCGAGACGATCGCGGTCGTTGTCATTTCGCCGGATCGGCTCATCTCGGTCAGGATGGTGGTCCAGACACCGGTGTCTGGATGCGGTCCAACATCTGCACCCGAAGCATCGTGGCAGGCAATGCAGCTCACAGCCTCACCATGGATGACGTGCGGCTCCAAGTTGAGCACATCGCCGTGGCAGTCCACGCAGCCCATCGGCTGCTGGGTGTGTGGGTCGTGGCAGTCGGTGCAGGTGTCGGGGCGACGGACGCCGATAGTCGCGGCCCAGTTGCGGTGGGCACTGCCGCCCAAAATGATCTCGTGGTTCACGCCGCGCCCGCCGGTCTCGGACACGCCGGTCGAGTTGGTGTGGCACTTGCCGCACAGGTCGTTGGCCCGCGCGACCGGCTCGTATTCCATCGCGATCGGGTTGAGCCAGGCGTTCGAGGTCGTGTCGATCAGGTCGCCCTCGACTACGTGGCAGGTCGAGCAGGCGATGCCCACCCAGTCTTCCTCTGAC
>DYEN01000422.1 GCA_020725705.1 Anaerolinea sp. | reverse complement strand
TATGTGCCGGGCTGCCCGCCCCGCCCAGAGGCGATTATCGACGGGGTGGTGAAGTTGCTGGCGAAGCTGCGCGGTGCTGACCCGTCCGACACGCCGGTGGTGTTCGATCCGGACAGCGCCGGAGAGGCTGCGATCCTGGCCGGTGAAGACCCGGTCGAGGACCCGGCGCACGCGCAGCAAGAAGAAGAGGCGATCGCGTGATGGAAACCGACACCTGTTTGCAGAAGGCTGCCGAGCTGCTCGCGCCGTGGGCGCAAGAGACGATCGAGCCGGAACCCGGCCGCGTGGATGTTGCCGTCGCACCGGGCGACCTGGGCGCGGCGGCGCGCGCCCTGATGGACGCTCGCTGGGGCTATCTGACGGCCATCACGGGGCTGGACCCCGGCGAAGAAGACGGGCGCCTTGAGGCGCTGTACCACTTCGCGTGCGGCGCGGCAATCGTCACGCTGCGCGTGCGCGTCCCGCGCACCCGGCCCGTCGTCCCGTCCCTGATCGACGTCATCCCATCGGTGAGTTTCTACGAGCGCGAGCTGATGGAGATGTTCGGGATCGTGGTCGAGGGCACGCCGAACACCGACAGGCTCTTCCTGCCGGAAGACTGGCCGGATGGCATCTACCCGCTGCGCAAGGACTTTCGCATGGAGCAGTTGGGCGGGTAGGAGACACGAGCGATGGCAAGCGAGAAATTTGTGATCCCGATTGGTCCGCAGCACCCCGCGCTCAAAGAGCCGGGGCACTTCGAGTTCAACGTCGATGGCGAGATTGTCACCGATGCCAGCGTGCGCCTGGGGTATGTGCATCGCGGCATTGAGAAAGGGGGCGAGACGCGCAACTTCGTGCAGGCGGAATATCTGGTTGAGCGCATCTGCGGCATTTGCTCGCACGTCCACGCGACCGCGTTCTGCCTCGGCGTCGAGCGGCTGGCGGGGGTCGAAGCGCCGCCGCGCGCCCAGGCCATCCGCCAGATCGTCGCCGAGCTGGAGCGCATCCACAGCCACCTGCTGTGGGTCGGTGTGGCGGCGCACGAGGCCGGTTTTGACACGCTGTTTATGTACACCTGGCGCGACCGCGAGACGGTGATGAACCTGCTGGAAGGCATCACCGGCAACCGCGTCAACTACTCGGCCAATGTGCTGGGCGGCGTGAAGTGCGACATCGGGCCGGAGCAGGCCGAGGCGATCCAGATCGGGCTGAACTTCCTTGAGGAGCGCACGCGCCACTATCTGGAAGTGGTTTCCTCCGACGCGATGTTCCTGCGGCGCACGC
>DYEN01000421.1 GCA_020725705.1 Anaerolinea sp. | reverse complement strand
AGCGCGTCTGCCAATTCCGCCACTTCGGCGCTGTGGTTTTCATTCTAGCGCAGAATCATCGATCGTCAAGGGCGAGTTCGCCGTCTTTTTCCGCCTGACGCGTCTTGACACTCACTCGACAAAGCGCCACGCCCGGATTGTTCGGAAACGGTCGCTGGGCGTGCTCAGGAATCCCAGTTCCACGCCGTCCAGATGCGAGTCTGCGCCGTAGATGTAGAGCGGGTAATACAACACCAGCGCGGGCACTCGTTGAGCGAACAGCTCCTGGAAGCGGCTGTAGTAGTAAGCGCGATTCACGCCGTGAGGCTCGCGGCGTGCGTTTTCCAGCGCCTCACTGATGCGCCGGTCGTCCATCGCGCCGAAGTTCTGGCCGCCCTCGCTCTGGCCCTGGTGCCAGAAGACATACGGATCGGGGTCGGCGTATGGCTCGAAGCTCAGCTCAACCAGCGCCATATCGAAGTCGCCCCGCTCCAGACGCGTTTTCATCTCGCCCGGTGACACCGGGTCCACGCCTGCGCTGAATCCAAGCTGTTCCCACGCGGCAGCCAGGTCCCCGGCAAGCGCCTCAAGCGCCGCATCGTCCGGCACCAGGATCGTCATGGCACGTTTCGGTGGGGCGGGCGGGGCTTCGGTGGGTGTTGGGGTGGATTCCGGCGCTTCGCCCACGCCCTCGGCTTCTCCTTCGCCGGGGGTTGTATCTTCGGCTGGCGGCGTCTCATCTTCGGGCAAGGGTTCATCGGGGGCGTCTGCATCTGCTTCCGGCTCCGCCTCGGCAGGCGCCTCGAACACCGCGCCGGCGGTCTCCATAAGCTGCTGTGCGCGCGCCAGATCGTACGCCGGCCACGGAGCGGGATCGTAGGCCCACGAATTGGGCAGCAGCGGGCTGTCGGCCAGGATCGCCGCGCCGGGCAGGTGCTTGGCGATCAGCGCTGCTCGATCTACGGCGTGGGCGAGCGCGAGCCGCACGCGCGGATTGCGCACATAGCTCACGCTGTCGCGGTCCCAGTTGTAGATCAGCACGCCCACCTGCGGCGCGACGGCAGAGTACAGGCTGAGGCCGGGGATCCGCTGCGCGTCGACGAGCAGGGCGGGTGGGATTTGCCCGATGCTGTTGACCTCGTTGGCGGCGAAGGCTTCGAGCGCAGCCTCGGCACTGGGGTATGTTCGAAAGACAATGCGCTCCAGGGCGAAGCCTTCGGCACCGTCCGGGCGCTGCCGGAAGACCGGCGCCAGCCGAAGCTGCACACCGTCCAGGTGGCCGGTCGAGGCGGTCAGCGCTTCGAACTGATACGGCCCTGTCCCGATCGGGTCCAGATTGAACGGGTGCTGAGCCAGCGTCTCGCCCGAGACGCCGCGCAGCACATGCTCCGGCACAATGCCGATGCGAAGCTGATCGGGGAACGAGGCAAGCGGCTGAGTCAGCCGGAAGCGCACGGTTCGCTCGTCCAGCACATCGACTTCAACCGTGCGCCAGAATTCATGCAGCTCGGCCGGGCCGGGGAAGTCCGGCGCGCTGAGCAACTGCGCGGTGAACACCACATCTACCGCGCTGAACGGCACGCCATCGTGCCACAGCACGTCGTCGCGCAGCCGCACCAGGTATTGCAACCCATCATCCGAAACGCGCCAGCTTTCCGCCAGCAGGGGGATGATTTCCCCATAGGCGTTGGTGGTGGTCAGACCTTCGAAGATCAGCGCGGTGATGTCGCGGTCGACCGGGTTGTAGCTGGCGAGCAGGGGGTTGAGCTTGCGAATCTCGCCCACCAGCGCCTCGACCAGCACCTGGGGCGGGGTCGCGGTTTCTTCGGCGGGCGGCATGGTGGGCTGCGGCGGGGCCGGGGTGGTTTCGGATGTGGGGGGCGGGGTCGAGGTGCCGTCCGATTGCGCCAGGGCGATCGGACGACTGCCTGCCAGGGTGACGGCGGCGGTTAGCAGGCCGGTGGCGATCAGCAGGTGTTTTAGCGCCGGACGGAGCCGTATGCGCATGTCACTCTCTCCTCAGGAACAGAACGAGGTGTTCTGCGCATGCGCACAACACCCCCTGTCATCGGCTATGCTCTTACTCGCGCACCGGAGCAGGCCGGGCGACGGTTCTCGACCGTGGCAAGCGTTACTGGATCAGGAGTTGCAGAATCGCGTTTCCCAGAAAGGCGACGGCCAGCCCAACGGTAATCTGGAAAAGCGTCTTCTGCAGGCCCCGGCGCGTCTTGGTTATGCCCATGCTGTCGCCGCCACCCAGAAGGCTGCCCAGCCCCTGGCCCTGCGCCTGCAAGATGATGACGACGATCAGGGCGATTGAGGTGAGAATCTGGATGAATTGCAGGGCGTCTTGAACTTCCATCGGTTTGATCTGTCTCCTCGGTAGTCAGGCGGGGCGATTATAGCACGGTGGGGCAGACTCGCAAGGGGGTGTTTGGCACGGTTTCGCGGCGCAGCAACCCCCAAATTACGACGCAAAAACGTTGACATTCCGCCGTTTCGTGCTATACTTACCTTTCTTGGACCCCAAACCGGTATGTCTAGACAAACAACTCAACCCCATACATGCAGTCCGTGTCGCACTCTAGAGGAGACTCGAATTCTCCACTATCCCCTTTGGTCTGCACCGAAGTCTCTCTGTTGGCGGTTGTATCTTTTGAGGAGTAGTGAATGCAGCGGCGGCTAGATGAGAAGAACTACGCGCGCACACGCGATGTGCTCGAACTGCCCTCACTCATCGATATCCAGCTCGAGTCGTTCCAGCGCTTTATCGACGAGGGCTTGAACGAGCTGTTCGATGAGATCAGCCCCATCGAAAGCTTCAACGGCAACCTGAGGCTGTACTTCCCCGGCAGCAGCGTCGAAGCGGCCGAGTTCGGGCTGACCTACTGGTTCGATGAACCGAAATACCCCGAAGAAGAGTGCCTGGAGCGCGACATCACCTTTGCCCGGCCGCTGTACGTCAAGGTGGCGCTGGTCAACCGGGCGGCGAGCGACGAGGTGGTCATTTCCGACATTTTCATGGGCGATTTCCCCATGATGACGGAAAAAGGCACCTTCATCATTAACGGTACCGAGCGCGTGGTCGTCAGCCAACTCATCCGTTCCCCGGGCGTCTACTTTGACGCCGACGAGGATCGGACTACCGGTCGCCGCCTGGCGACGGCGAAGCTGATCCCCGACCGTGGCGCGTGGATGGAATTCGAGACGCGCAAAACCGATTACCTCGCAATCAAGTTCAACCGCAAGCGCACCATCCCGGTGACGATCCTGCTGCGTGCGCTGGCTGCCGTCAGCGACGGCTTCGACGAGTACTCGCCGATCAAAGAAGGCACGGACGAGGAACTGCTGGAGATCTACAAAGAGGTCGACAACGACATCGATCACCAGTTCATCCAGGGCACGATCCGCATGGAGCCGCAGTGGGACCTGCGCGACGGCCAGTCGGTGGCCGAAGCGGCGCTGCTGGAGTTCTACAAGCGGATGCGCCCCGGCGATCCGCCCACGCTTGACAACGCGCGCGAATACCTCGAAAGCCAGCTTTTCGACCAGCGCCGTTACGATCTGGAGCGCGTTGGACGCTATAAGCTCAACCAGCGCCTGCGCATCGACGACATCGTGCCGCGCAGCCGCCGGACGATCACCAAGTTTGACCTGGTCAAGCTGGTGGAGCGCATGATCCTGATCAACAACGGGCTGGAAGAGCCTGACGACATCGATCACCTGGGCAACCGCCGGGTGAAGACGGTGGGCGAACTGATCCAGAACTCGCTGCGCATTGGCCTGCGCCGCATGGAGCGGGTGGTCCGCGAGCGGATGTCAATCCGCGAATCGGACGCGCTGACGCCCATGACGCTGATCAACATCCGCCCGGTGGTGGCGGCGGTGCGCGAGTTCTTTGGTTCGAGCCAGCTTTCGCAGTTTATGGACCAGACGAACCCGCTGGCGGAGCTGACGCACAAGCGCACGCTCTCGGCGTTGGGGCCGGGCGGTCTGCGGCGCGAGCGCGCCGGGTTTGACGTGCGCGACGTGCACCACAGCCACTACGGGCGCATTTGCCCGATCGAGACGCCGGAAGGCCCGAACATCGGCCTGATCGGCCGCCTGGCGAGCTATGGCCGGGTCAACGAGTACGGGTTTATCGAGACACCGTATCGGCCCGTCTATCGTGAGATGGCGATTGACGACAGCCGCTTGATCGACCGCATCGTTCGCGAGGATATCGTGGACGCGAAGGATAAGGTCGTGGTCGAAGCCGGGACGGTCATCGACGAAGAAGTGCTCAAGAAGCTGCGCAAAGCCGGTGTGGAGCGCGTGCCGATCGTCCCGTTCGTCAGCGACGAGACGAAGTACCTGTCTGCGGACGAGGAAGACCGCTACACCATTGCCCAGGCCAACGCGCCGCTGGATGAGTTCCATCATTTCGCGACCGACCGCGTTTCGGCGCGGCATCACCAGCGTTTCCTGGTTGCGCCGACGCTGCGCGTCGACTATATGGACGTGGCGCCGCGCCAGATCGTGGGCATTTCGGCGGCGCTGATCCCGTTCCTGGAGCACGACGACGCCAACCGTGCGCTGATGGGTTCCAACATGCAACGCCAGGCTGTGCCCCTGCTCAAGCCCGATATTCCGATCGTGAGCACGGGGGTCGAGCACCAGGCCGCCAAGGTCT
>DYEN01000420.1 GCA_020725705.1 Anaerolinea sp. | reverse complement strand
TGCGGCTGGCGCTGGTGCTGATCATCCCGGCGGCTGTGGGTCTGTTCGTGCTGGCCGAGCCGACCGTCGCGCTGCTGTTCGAGCGCGGCAAGTTCGACGCGAGCGACACCGCCCGGACGGCGCTCGCGCTGCGGCTGTATTTGCTGGGGCTGCCGTTCGCGGCGGTCGATCTGTTGCTGGTGTTCGCCTTCTACGCGCGGCAGAACACGCTGACCCCGGCGCTGGTGGGCGTGATCTCGCTGGCGGCTTACATGGCGATCGCGATCGGGCTGCTGCCGTGGTATAGCTTCTTCGCGCTGATGATCGCGGACTCGGTCAAGCACGCGGTGCACTCCGGCGTCTCGGCCTGGTTGCTCTATCGTGGCCTGGGCGGCTATGGCGACCAGCACCTGCTCCGCACAGCGGCGCGCGCCGGGCTGGCCGCCGCCGGTATGGGCCTGCTGACGTGGCTGGTCGCCGCAGGGCTGGAGAGCGTCCTGCCGCGCAGCCTGCCCGGCCATCTGGTGATCGTGTGCGGGGCGGGCGGTGTGGGGCTGGTGGTCTACAGCGCTTTGGCTTCGCGGTTGGGGCTGGACGAGTGGCGCTGGATCCGCGATCTGCTGCGCCAGAAGCTGGGCCGCGGCCCGGTTTCCTAGCGCCGGCCCGGCACGCTTTGTATAATCGCGCCTATCACGCGCACACGCGCAGAGTTCGAGGAGTACGGCTTGTCCGAGCAGCCCCAACCGGTCCCGCCCGACCGCTACACCGAGGAATACTTCCTGACGGCCTGCGAGGGCTACGAGGACTTTCTGCAAAGCGACGGCGAAAACCTCTCGCGGCGCCTGAAGGCGGCCTTCGCGCTGGCAGCGGTCGAGCCGGGGATGACAGTGCTGGACGTGGCCTGCGGGCGCGGCGAAATCCTGCTGCACTGCGCGCGGCTGGGCGCCAACGCCTACGGCTTCGATTACGCGCACGCCGCGATCAGGCTGACCCGTGCGCTGCTCGCCCGCGAGCAGGACAGGCTGCCGGGGGTAGCCGCGGTGGTCCAGGCCGAGGCCAAGCGCTTCCCGTTCCCGGCGGGCCGCTTTGACCGCGTGCTGATGTTCGACATTGTGGAGCATCTGCACCCCTGGGAACTACACGCCTCGCTGCAAGAAGTGCGCCGGGTGATGAAAGACGACGGGCGGCTGATCATTCACACCGCGCCCAACATCTGGTACGACCGCTACGCCTATCCGATCGTGCGCCGGGTGCGGACTCTGATGGGCCAGGGGGCGGCCTATCCCGCCAACCCGCGCCAGTTTCTGGTGGAGCACAACCAGGAAGTGCACGTCAACGAGCAATCGATGCTCAGCCTACGGCGGGCGCTGCGCCGCGCCGGGTTCAACAGCCACGTGTGGCTGGACTCGCCGCCCCAGGACCGCCGCGAGAATATCGTGCTGGATACGGTGCGCGCGGCGCTGTTTCGCTGGCCGCCGTTCCGCTGGTTCTTCGAGCGCGAGGTATTCGCCATCGCCGAGAAGCGGCGCTAGCGGCTGTTCTGGCCTTCACACGGTGTTTTTCCTCACCCCAAACCGTTCTCTCCGCTGAGGTAGAAGGCACGGGGGTTGAGGGGTCAACAGGATATCCGGGCCATCGGGTTAGGCAGGCTGAGCGCGCTCAGCCCCGACAAAGTCCGTTCGCACGCCATCTGGAGACCGGTAGTCAGTAGTGTAGCGGTATAGGTTTACGATGCGCGACAAACGACCTGTAGATGAACTGTCGATCGAAGAACTGGAGCGCATCCTCGCCATTCGCAAGCGCGAGGCGCGCCGCAAGCGGCTCCAGCGGTACGATGACCGCGGGCGCCGTCTGCCGATGCCGCTGATCGAGGACGCGCCCCCAACCCCAGAGCCGGCTCCGGAGCCGCAGCAGCACGAGGCTGCCGCGCAAGTCCCGCCGCCCGAGCCGCCGGTCACCTACGACATCACCGACGAACTGCCACGCTTTGAGGATGAGGACGAAGACGAGCCGGTCATCCTGGTGCGCAAGGCCGCGCCGGTTCCGCCACCCCCTCACGGTCAAGCCGCGTCGCCGCGCCGCCGCCGCGTCTTCGACAGGGTACTGCTGGGAGTCGAGGTTGTGGGCGTGCTGGGCATCATCGGGATCCTGATCTGGGGCGGCTATCTGGTCCTGACGGAGAACCAGAAGATCGACGCGCTGGAACAGAAATCGGCGCAGATCCAGCAGGAAGCGGACGCGCTGCGCGCCTCGCCCACGCCGCGCCCGGAGCTGACGATCAACCTGGCGGATTATGTGCTGCCGGGCGGGCACTATTCCCCGACCGATCCGACGCGCGGCGGGCAATTCAACCTGGACGAGTTGCCGCAGAGCATCCGCCCGGCGGTAGCGTCGCAGCTCAGCGCACCGCGTGCCCCGATCCCCACACCGCAGCCGACCAGCCCGACGCGCATCGTCATCCCGGCGATCAATGTGGACGCCGCGATCTACGGTGGAGATGACTGGTTCGCGCTGCAAAAAGGCGTCGGACACTATCTCAACAGCGCCAACCCCGGCGAGCACGGCAACATGGTGCTGACGGCTCACAACGACGTCTACGGCGAGATCTTCCGCTATCTGGAAGATCTGGAGCCGGGCGACGAAGTGCGTATTCAAGCCGACAACGGCAAGTGGTATACTTACCGCGTGCGCGAGAGCCATATCGTCGAGCCGAGTGAGACATGGGTGCTCGCCAACCAGAACCAGCCCACGGTCACGCTGATCACCTGTCACCCGTACCGTGTGGACACCCATCGCTATGTTGTGTTCGCCGACCTGGTCGGCGAGTCGTTCTAGGCGCTGCCCGGCCCGGCCGGCAGCGGCGCGCGAACTGAGGAGCAGCCCGCCTTATGGCGAAGAAGAAGCAAAACCCCAACCTGCCGCAGGAAACCCTGGCCCGTGCCCGCCGCGAGCTGTACGGCACGTCCACGCCGCTCGTCGCACCACGCGAAGACGCGGAATCCGCTCCGGCGCCCGCCCCGCGCCCGGCTGCACCGCGCCCGGCAACAGGACCGGTCGACCTGCACGCGCAATACGCCTACGTGATCCGCGACCTGCGGAACATGGGTATTCTGGCTGCGGTGTTTATCGGCGTGCTGGTGATTCTGTCGCTGATTGTGTGACGACCTGCCGAAAAGGAACTCGCCCGCCCGCGGCTGCGTCAGCGCGGCGTCTCGCCGCCGGATGAACCCGCGTTGCCCGGCTGCTCGCGGCTACGCGTCCGCCGGCCCCGTAGTTCCAGCATGGGCGCGGCCTGCGGGCCGCTGTCTGCACCCGAACGCAGCGGGAGCGCGATCGTGATCTTCGTGCCCCGGCCCGGCACGCTCTGGATGCGCAGCGTGCCCTCGATCAGTTCCGCTCGCTCGCGCATATTGACCAGCCCCAGGCTGCCGCGCCGGTCGTAGCTGGCCGTGACGGCGTCCACATCGAAGCCCACGCCGTTATCTTCGATCTCCACCATCACATACGCCTCGCGCCGGAACAGCCGGACGAAGATCTGCTGTGCCTGAGCGTGCTTGCGGGCGTTGTTGACCGCTTCCTCGATGATGTAGAACAGCACGCCCTGCGCGTGAGTGTCGAGATACGTCTCGACATCCGGCTGCACCTGCAGCGTCACCTCGATGTCGTGTGTGTCGCGCATTTTCTCGGCAAGCTGGCCCACCGCCGCCACCAACCCCTGCGACTCCAGCACCAGCGGGCGCAGGGTAAAGAGCATGTGGCGGATCTCTTTGGTTGTGCGCCGCGCCAGCTCTTCAACCTTCCACAGTTCCTCGATGGCCTGCTGGGGCTGGCGCTCGATCAGGCGGCGGATGTAGTTGACGCGCATCGCGATCGCGGCCACGCTCTGCGTTGGCCCGTCGTGCAGGTCACGCGCGAGCTTCTTGCGCGCGTCTTCCTCGACTGCCACGATCTTCTCTTTTTCGTTGAGCAGCGTCTGGTACAGCACGGCGTTTTGCAGCGAAAGCGTGGCCTGCGTGCCGATTGCGCTGAGCAGCTCGGCGTGCTCGTCGGAGAAGGCGTTGGGCTTATTGCAGCCGAAGACCAGCACGCCGTAATGCTCGAACCCGGAACGCAGCGGGATGACCAGCAGCGACTTCGCGTCCTGAAACCCGACAAAATAGCGCAGTTCCGGATCGCGCAGGGCTTCGCCGGCGAAGACCGGCTCGGCCTGCTTGAGCGCCAGCCCGAGGATCCCGCGGCTGCCGGCGACTTCGACCTGCTCGTCGCTGCGTGTTAGGTGGCGCGAGGAGACGACGCGCAGCTTATCTTCCGCGCCCTGGAACAGCAGCGCCGCGCTGACGACGCGCGTCTGTGGATCGCGCTCGTTGAGCAGCAGCGCGCCCGCATCCTGGGCAGCTTCGAGCACGCGGCGATAGTCCAGCGAGGCGCTCAGCGTGTTCGCCATCTCGTAGATCGCGCGCGCCCGCTCGCGCGTGGTGCGCAGCCGAGCCGCTTCGCTCTCCAGCAGGTCGACCGCCTTGTTGCGCCATGTCCATCCGCCCGACCGCAGCACCGCGCCCAGCACGCCGAGCACGGCCAGAAACGCCAGACTGAGGCCCAGCTCCGCCGAGCGGCGCGGGGTCAGCGCAGGAAGCTGGCCGGCGGCCACCAGGGTCACCAGCGCCAACAACACCAGCGTGATCGCAATGCCCACCCAGCGATAGCGAAAGGCAGCGTTGAAAATCGCCAGCGTGCCGAGCAGGATCAGCGGGATCGCCACGCCCTGATAGGCCCACAGGAACAGCCCGGCCAGCGCGCTGTCGAACAGCAGATCCAGCGCACCCAACACCCCGTCACTCAGCGGCGGGATGAGCGTCAGCACACCGAGCAGCAGGTTCCCTGCGGCGGCCACCGCCAGCGCACCGAGCAGGCGCT
>DYEN01000419.1 GCA_020725705.1 Anaerolinea sp. | reverse complement strand
TGCTGGACGAGGAGATCCGGGATCGGCTGGTCGACCAGCGTGACAACACCCTGATGGACGCGTTCGGTCTCTCGACCGAGACCCAGGGATGGCTCCGCACGATCCAGGCGAACTCGCTCGTCGAACTGGCTCAGGCGATTGTGTCGGCGCCACAGGCGGAGTACTCGCGGTAGGGGATATCCACCTGCCGGCCATCAATCGGGTGTTCGAGTGCCAAAATTCAATACGCTACATGGCGCGCGATTGCGCGCCCTGGCGTTTGGGATGAATGGGGGATCCGGAATGAAAAAGCTCATCATGCTGGTGGACGACGAAAGCGGGATGCTGGACCTGGTCGGATTGATCTTGCAGCGGCAGGGATACGGCGTCCTTAAGGCCAGAGACGCATTGACGGCGCTGGCGCTTCTGGAATCGTCTGCTCCGGATCTGTTCATCCTGGATGTGATGATGCCGGACATGAGCGGGATTGAGCTGTGCCGGCACCTCCGCTCGCGCCCACAAACCGCCGAAACCCCTATTGTGATGCTCTCGGCCCGCACAGATCTCGAAACAAAGCGCCAGAGTTTTGAGGCGGGTGCGAATCTGTACCTGTCGAAGCTGGCAGTTCACCGCGAGTTGGCTGTTGTCGTGCGTGATATGCTGGCCCCGCAGCCGGACTATACCGCGTCTTCCGGCCCTGCGTGAGCGCCGGAACAAACGCCAGCCATTATAAGAAAGGGGCCGTGTCCTTCAAGGGAGCAGGCCCTTTTTCTTTTTCTCCACGCCGAGCGGCGCACGCGACAAGCCCGTCGGCTCGAGCGGGGACTAGACGCGCGCCTCACTTTGCTCCTTGAGAAAACTTCCGACAACGGCTGCCACCCGGTCGACTTCGACCAGGAACGAGTCGTGGCCGAACGGCGCATCGATGAGGTGAAACTGCACCGAACGCCCCGCGGCTTCGAGCGCCCGTACCAGCTCAAGGCCCTGTTCTGCCGGGTAGAGCCAGTCGCTTGTGAAGCTGGCGACCAAGAAGGTGGCCTGGGTTCGCTGTACAGCCTTGCGCAGCGAACCGTAATCGGCGCCGATATCGAAGTAGTCGATGGCTTTGGTGATGTACAGATAGCTGTTCGCGTCGAAACGCCGGATGAACTGCTCTCCCTGGTACGCCAGATAGCTCTCAACTGCGAACTCCGGGCGCTCGAAGGTGTATGGCAACGTGTCGGCATCCTGCAGCGTACGCCCGAACTTCGCTTCCATTGAGCGGTCGCTCATGTAGGTGATGTGCGCCAGCATCCGGGCGACGGCCAACCCACGCGTCGGCGCTGGTCCGCCATAGTAGTTCCCGTGCTTCCAGTTCGGATCGGCGTAGATGGCCTGGCGGCCGGTTTCGTTGAACGCGATTTGCTGGGCCGACGAGCGCGGAGTGCTTGCCAGGAAGATAACGTTGGCGACGCGCTCGGGCAAGGCAACCGCCCACTGCAGCGCCTGCATGGCGCCCATGCTGCCCCCTGCGATCGCGAATAGCCTCTCGATACCTAACGCGTCGATCAGATGCACCTGTGCCTGAACCATATCGGCAATGGTCACGACCGGGAAGCGCAGGCCATAAGGTTTGCCGTCCGGCGCGAGGGATGATGGGCCAGTGCTGCCCTGGCAGCCACCGATGACGTTTGAGCAGATCACGAAAAAGCGATCGGTGTCGAACATCTTGCCCGGACCCACGGCATCATCCCACCAGCCGGGCTTTTCGTCCGGTGATGTCGTGTGATAGCCGGCCACGTGCCCATCTCCCGACAGGGCGTGGCAGATCAGGATCGCGTTGGTGCGGCTCTCGTTGAGGGTGCCGTAGGTTTCATACGCGATGGTGAAGGGCCGCAAGGTGGCGCCGCTGCGAAGATGGAGAGGCCGGTCGAACAGGATCGACTGGCGCCGGACGAGGCCGACCGAGCCGTGGCTCGGCCGGCCTTCCGTGGATGGTTCTTGAGGACGCGAGGTGCGCACAGCTTCTTGCTCAAGCAGCATCGGCCCACCTCGCTATTGAGTGATGGCGTGTGTGGTTACGCCCTGGGCGATGGTCAGTGCCTGATCGAGATCGTTCAGAATATCTTCGATCGCTTCCAGCCCGATTGCCAGCCGCACGTAGTCGTCGGTGACACCGCTGGCCGCCTGCTCTTCGGGGCTGAGCTGCTGGTGGGTGGTGGTGGCCGGGTGGATCGCCAGCGAGCGCGCATCACCGACATTGGCGAGATGCGAGAACAGCTTCAGATTGTCGATGAAGGCGCGGCCAGCCTCCTTCCCACCCTTGACGCCAAAACCGAGCACTGCACCGGCACCCTTCGGCAGGTACTTCTTGGCACGCTCGTAGCTCTTGTGGCTGGGCAGGCCCGGATAGTTAACCCAGGTCACCGCCGGGTGCTGCTCCAGAAACTCTGCCACAGCCTGGGTGTTCTCGACGTGCCGCTGCATGCGCAGCGCCAGCGTCTCCAGGCCGATCAGGTTCAGGAAGCTATTGAAGGGTGACTGGCAGGGGCCGAAGTCACGCAAGCCGATCACGCGGGCGCGCCCGATAAACGCCGCCGGCCCGAGGGCATCGGCCAGCACCAGGCCGTGATAGGCCGGCTCCGGCTCGATCAGCCCGACATGGCGACCGCTGGCTTTCCAGTCGAACTTGCCGCTGTCGACGATGGCCCCGCCGATGCTCAGCCCGTGCCCGCCGATCCACTTTGTGGTTGAGTGCACCACAATGTCGACGCCGTGCTCGAAGGGGCGGCACAGGTAGGGAGTCGCGAAGGTGTTATCGCACACCACCGGGATGCCATGCGCGTGAGCGACTTCTGCGATGCCCTCGAAATCCGGGATCTCCAGCTTGGGGTTACCGATGACTTCGAGATAGATGAGGCGTGTCTTGTCGTTGATCAGCGCCGCGAAGTCTTCCGGTTCGGTGTTTTCCACGAAACGAACGGTGATCCCCAGGCGCTTCAGGCTCTGTGAAAAGAGGGTATACGTGCCGCCGTAGAGCGCGGGAGATGAGATGATCTCATCGCCCGTGTTGCACAGCGTGAGCACGGTCAGTGTCTCGGCAGCCTGGCCGGACGAGGTCGCCAGCGCCCCGATGCCGCCTTCGAGGGCGGCAATCCGCTGCTCGAACACGTCATTCGTCGGGTTCATGATGCGGGTATAGATGTTGCCCGCTTCCTGCAGTCCGAACAACGCCGCGGCATGCTCGGTGTTGCGGAACTGGTACGAGGTGGTTTGGTAGATGGGGACGGCCCGGGCACCGGTGGTCGGATCAGGGCTGTACCCGGCGTGCAGTGCCAGTGTTTCGAAACGCTGGTTCTGCGCTTTGGAACCGTTGGTGTTGGTCATGAGATCTGCTCCATGTCTGCAATGATACGGTCACATTGGCAGTCTCCCCTTCTCGCTCCCGAGCGAGAAAATAAAAAATCCCTCTCGGAGTGAGAAGGATTTGATATTGATTCAGCGTATACCAAATACCTTCTCATCTTCCAGAATCGCGTTCTGCCGGAATTGGCACCATCTCCAGGTCCCTTTTGGGTTCCCAGTAGGTTGCCGAGGCTTCATCGGGCCGGTCCCTCCACCTCTCTGGATAAGAAGGGGCAGTACTGCTATTCGGTTGTTAAGCTGGATACAAGTTAAGCAGACGGTCCGGGTTTTGTCAATCGGTTTTGTGGAAAATGTCAAATCCGGCCCGGGCGTCTCAGGTCCGATAGTGTCCGTTAATAGTCACATACTCGTGACTGAGGTCGCACGTCCAGATCCAGGTGTGAGTTTTGCCCAAACCCAGGTCCAGATGGACGCCCCACTCCGGCTCCTGCATTAGCGCGATGGCCGCCGGCTCGTCGTAGTCCAGTGGCTCGCCACGCTCGACGAGCTGGAGGGTCGGGTGCTGCGCTGCGTCCAGCAGCCACAGGCTCAGGCGTTCCGGCCGGATCGCCACGCCGGAATAGCCCGCCGCACACACGATTCGCCCCCAGTTCGGGTCGGCGCCGTAGAACGCGGTCTTGACCAGGGCAGACGTGGCGATAGCCCTCGCGACCTGCATCGCGCTGGCCTCGTCCGGCGCGCCGCTGACATGAACCGTGACGAACTTGGTCGCGCCTTCTCCGTCGCGGACAATGCTCTGCGCCAGCGGCACGCAGACTGCCTGCAGTGCCTCGACCAGCGTATCTTCATTCGTCACGGTGACGCCTGACGCACCATTCGCCAGCGCGATCACGCTGTCGTTGGTGCTCATATCTCCGTCCACGACGATCCGGTTGAAGCTGGCTCCGGCAGCCCGGACCAGCGCCCGCTGAAGCAGCGCGCGCTCAACCTGGGCATCCATGGCGATAACCGAGAGCATGGTCGCCATATTCGGTGCGATCATCCCGGCGCCCTTAGCGATACCGGTGACTGTGAACCCGTCAGGGTGGCGCACGCTGGCGATTTTGGGGCGTGTGTCGGTGGTCATGATCGCTTCGGCGGCGGCACGCCAGCCATCTGAGGCGAGTTGCTCGCGCAGGGCCGCGATTCCCTGCCGGACCGGCTCCAGCGCCAGCGGCAGGCCGATCACGCCGGTGGACAGCGCCAGCACAGACTCAGGCTCGCATCCGAGCGCCTGGGCAACCCACGCGGCGGTCTGCCGGGTGCGCGCTAGCCCGTCCGCGCCGGTGCACGCATTGGCGCTGCCGGTATTGATGATCACGGCGCGGATTTGAGGGTCGGACGCGGCGAGGATCGCCTGATCGTACAGCACGGGCGCGGCCTTGACCCGGTTAGTCGTAAACACACCGGCTGCCGTGCAGGCTCGATCACTGGCGATCAGCGCGATGTCCGGACGGCCATCAGGCTTGAGTCCGCAGGCAGCCCCGGCGGCCCGAAAGCCTTCAGGATAGTTGATAGGTTGGGACATCAGCCGGTTCCTTTACGTCGTGTTCGTGCCAGGGGTAAATCAGCGCGACTTCGTCGCAAGCGTGGCGGAAGGGGCAGGGTGCGCAGTCACGCCAGACCTTCTCTGGGAAGTTGGCGACGAAATCCCGGCGAAAGCCAAGCCGCTCGAACAGCTTGGCGGCGCGTGTCAGGACCAACACGCGCGGTATCCCGCGCTGCCGCGCCAGTGCCAGCGCCTCGCGTACCAGGGCGCTGGCGATCCCATGACCGCGATAGGCGGGGTGCACCGCCAGCGAGCGAATCTCGCAGAGCGTGCCGTTGAAGCGGACCAGCGACACGCAGCCGACTACGGCTCCATCCGCCTCGGCGACCAGCCAGTCGTCCAGATGCGCGCGGATCTCATCCACCGTGCGGGGGAGCATCCGCCCGGCTGCGACCTCATCCGCGAACAGCGCCCGGATGGCGTCAATCTCGTCAGGGTAGGCAGCGCGGATATTCATGCGGCATCCAGCTCTGCCAGGGCTTCGGCGAAGACGGCGGTGAATTGCTCGATGTGCTCCGGCTGCACGATTAGCGGCGGCAGCAGGCGCAGGACGTGCGTTCCTGCATTGAGCATTAACACACCGCGGCGATGCCCGGCGCCGATGACCGGCGCGACATCGCAATCGAGTTCCACGCCTATCATCAACCCACGTCCCCGAATCTCGCGAATGTGCGGCGACTGCACGCCACGCAAACAGTTCGTCAGCAGTTCACCCATCGACCGGACGTGCCCCAGAAAGACGGGGTCGCTGATGCGGGCCAGCACGGCCAGCGCCGCCTGACAGACCACCGGGCCGCCCGCGAAGGTGCTGCCATGGTCGCCCGGTTCGAGCGTGGCGGCGACGCGATCGGTCAGCAGCGTGGCCCCGATCGGCAGGCCGCCGCCGAGCGCCTTCGCCGTGGTGAGCATATCCGGGACGACGCCGGTCTGCTCGTAAGCCCACAGCGTCCCGGTGCGCCCCACGCCGCACTGAATCTCGTCGAAGACCAGCAGCGCCCCGAAGCGATCGCAGGCGTCGCGCAGCGCCTGCAGGAAAGCCGGATCGGCCGGATGAATCCCACCCTCACCCTGGATCGGCTCGACGAACACGGCGCACGTCTCTGGCCCGATGACT